>JAAYKJ010000052.1 GCA_012522505.1 Clostridiaceae bacterium | reverse complement strand
TTTACCAATTCTCTGAAGTCCACCCTACCATCGGCAGTGAAATAAAACAGTATCTTATTGTTGTCAAAGGTATATTCCACATCAATAAGCTTCATCTCCAGGTTGTGTTTTTCTATTTTTTCAAGACAAATTTTATATGCTTCTGCTGCCTTCTTCTTGTTTTCCTGAACCTGCAGCAAATCTTCAGCAGTGGCTTTGCGCATTACCTTTTTCAACGGCGAGACCACTTCGCTGTCCTCAACATCCATAACCGGGTTCACAACTTCCCCGCACTCAACACCGCGTGCGGTTTCCACAATTACACGTTCACCCTGTTCCAAGTCAATATCTACAGGGTCAAAATAATAAACCTTGCCGGCATAACGAAACCGGACACCAATTACTCTTGCCATTTATCTAAACCTCCTGGATTTCCATCAACAATATGTCTATACCAAGCTGGGTATTGATATTATACTCGAAATTACGTCGCAGCTTTTCCAACGCATCGGTCTTGTCCAGTAGCTTACGTTTTGAATAAGCCTTTGCAATCTTTTTTATCATATCCTTTTTATCTGAATTGATCAACCTATTTTCCATCCCTGTGCTTACCATGAGGCAATCACGGTATAGCGACATCAAAATGTCAAGAGCCGTCGAAACCTCACCTTTGTTTTCCCGAAGGTGTTTTCGAATCTCTTCTGCGATATGGATGTTATCTGGTTTTTCAAGCAATTGGAAAACCAGCTGGCGTATATCCCTAACAGTGCCTTCTTCAATCATATGAATGGCGTTACCAGGTATTCCCCGAGAAAATTTTAAGATAAATTCCATTTCATTGTCCGGAATTGCATATAACGGATTGAGAATTTTTCTCATTTCAGCATCGGAGTATGGATTGATTCTGAAATTGACTGTTCGGGATCGAATGGTTGGAAGCATTGCTTCAAAACTGGTTGTAGACAGAAGAATGACGGCATATTCCGGTGGCTCCTCCAGTGTTTTCAGCAGACAATTCTGTGCCTGTATGGTCATCAGTTCAGCTCTGTCAATGAAATATACCTTCCTGTTACCATATGTGGGGCGATTTGCAACGTCTTCCTGTAAAGTGCGTATACAATCCACACCAATGGATTGCTTCTCTGTTACAACTTCATAAAAATCTGGATTTGTACCCTCTTGAAAGGTCTTGCAGGAAAGACACCCTGCTACCTTTCCGCATTCTGAACAAAGGAGTTCTTTTGCGAAAGCAAGTGCTACGGTGCGTTTCCCAGCTCCAGCAGGCCCGGAAAAAGAATATGCATGTCCTACTCTGTCTTCATTTATGATTTTTTTCAACTGACAAACAAGTGACTTCTGTCCGATGAGCATGTCCAGCTGCAAAACGGAAAACCTCTCTTCCTGAATGCTGTTTGCCTTCTGATCCTATTATATCATTACATGTCAATACAAATGTTATATTTACATTAAAGAAAGTGATGGTAAATTTTATCAGAGAATAATGTCCAGGATCAACCCGCGGATATCTTCAATACGTCCAACAATTTTCAGGTGATCCTGCTCCTTTTTTAAGATTTCCTTGGTAAGTTCCTCCAAATTCTCATTGACCTTCTTCACTGTAGCATATAAACGGTGGCGGCCCCTACGGTCAAGAAAGCTTTCTCTTGAGAATTTGGCAAACCCGCGTACCGATTCATTCAAAAACTCGGAAATCAACCGTTTATACGCCTTTAATTGTGATATATCCACTTTCTCACTAAGCTGTTCTCCCTGTTTGAAGATCTCCTGTGCCATCTGTTTCAGTGTTTCATCCAGGTGTTGTGAGGTCTGCTTTTTCAATTGAGAGTTAAAGTTGCTTTGGTTTCTGCCAGCTACGTGAATATTTCCGGTAACAGTCTTATTCATTCTTCCTGAAGAACTCTGTCCGGAACCATCAATTTTTAAGCCCATACCTTCACCCCAATCATCAACAAACACTGCCAGCCAAGTTTAGCGGGCACATCACAGCGGTTACCAACCTTATGCCACGTCTACTGGTCTTGTTGTTGCGTCTACTAGTATTATCGGCAAAGCAAAACATCCACATAGCTTTTTATTTGCGAAAAGGCAGCATCAATGCCGTGAATTCCAGAAATAATTTTTATCCTGTCCGGATATAACCCGGCCAGCTTGATGTAACCTTCATAAACTTTTTTTTGAAATGCAGTACCCTCCGCTTCCAGCCTGTCTGGCTGGCTGTTGTCGAATCTTCGCTTCAGTGCAAGAACAGGATCAATGTCCATGAAAAAAGTAATGTCGGGCATTAAATTTCGTGTAGCAACATCATTCACTGTTTTTACCAATTCTATACCCAATCCGCGCGCATACCCCTGATAGATATAGCTTGAATCCACAAACCTATCGCAGATAACGCTTTTCCCCGAAGCGAGTGAAGGCTGAATAACCTGAGAGACAAGCTGGGCCCTGGCTGCTGCATACAGTAGCATCTCCGTGACCTGATCCATTTCCTTGTACCGGTTATCCAATACGATGGAACGGATTTCTTCACTGATGGCTACACCGCCTGGTTCTCGCAGGGTTATATGATTCAATCCTTTGCTGTGCATGTATTCGCTCAACAATTTGATTTGTGTTGTTTTCCCTGAGCCATCCGTACCCTCAAAAGAGATGAGCAAACCCTTATTCATACTGAAACTCCTTTTCTACCTGGGTAGTATTACCTTAAACAGGTTTTTTGAACCCAGATTGACGAAGCGAATCCTGCCCCTTTCCGACAGAGCCTCCTTCATCCGGGACATGCCGCTTCCCATATTGATAAAGCGTTTTCCCTGTTCCATAATCAATAATCTTTCATATAGCCATGGGTTCCTTCTTTCAGGATTTCTGTCCCCCATGTACTTAACAGACTTGTTTCCTGCCACCAGGGCCCCTGGATTGCTGATCTCGATGCAATTATCTTTTATGTCAACGTGTACTCCGCGGGATATATCTAAATAATCCCTGTGGATCAATGCATTTCCCAATGCTTCTTCAATCGCAGCGTATGGATAATGTGGATCCAAAATCATATCCCTTACAAGGTCACAGGTTCTTTGAACGATGGAAAAAAGATTACCGGTGATGTGGTAGACTGTTTCATCGTTTGTAAGGTTGACATAGCACTGGGGCAAATAGAGTGAAGGATCATATCCAAACAGAAGCATTGCACCGATTGTTGGAATCAGCTTATCATTGTCAATTTTTTTGGCAAAGCCAAGCACTTGCATTAAAATTTCTTTCGGGTTTTCACCGCCAACCTGAAGATTGCTGAAATATGATTGCAACAGCTCCTGATCCAAGTCTTGCATGCTGGCCCTTGGCAAGGGGACAGTTTCATAGGATACAATTCCATTTTCCTGCATCATTCCCGCAATCTCACTGCGCCTTGCGACATCTGTTGTCGAACCCCTTCTGATATAGAATGCACCGTTTTGCAGCATTTGATGCGGCTTGTGACTGCTTTTAAAGATGGTAATCACCGCAAGCAGCACACCCCTATACTCTTGAAAATCCACTCTTACCGGAACCGGTGGATCGCTTCGGTTATAAATAATTTGCTGGATCTGTTCCTCCCGGAAATCGACCGGATCAATACCCAGCAATTTCTTTGTCTTGTCCTGGACGCCGAACAAAATATATCCGCGACCTCCACGTGAATTGGCGATGGCAATGACATCCTTCGTCAACTCCTTTTTTTCTCCTTCGGTGTTCAAATTAAGGGTTGCCTTAAAGTCTAGTTTCGGACCCTCTTCACGGCGCAATAATTGCTTTATCCTGTCTTCATCCAATGATAGACAACTCCTTTCCCATCCCATTGAAACAATCGAAAGAAACAATTGAAACACCAGTTCCATGAAGAATTCCACAAGAGCAATCTCACGACTTGTATGGCTACCCAACTTTAAATAAACATTTGACTATGCGAAGGCTTTTTCAGTCCGCCAGAATTTGGGTCCACGTCAGGTTGTAGAACTCCTTTACACTCCCCAGGTCAACGAAGACTTCGCAGCGTTGCAGCACTTCTTCAGAGGGGTAATATGCTTCCATCTCAACCACTTCCGGGCTTGATTCCTTCAGCAATTCCAAAGCGGCTCTGTTGGGGGTGGCGTATCCTACAGATTCGGTGTTTTGATAGGCATGCTCTGGATCTAACATGAAATTGATGAACATTTCAGCTTCCTTCTTGTGCTGGCTGTTTGCAGGGATGGCCATGCAATCGAACCATAGATTTGCACCTTCCTTCGGAACCGCATATTGAATATTATCTATACCCTGCCAGTATATATCCATGGCAGAACCCGACCAGGTCAGCGCAAGTGCGGCATCCCCATTGATCATCATATCCACAATTTCATCCACATAATATCCATTTATGATGGGTTTTTGCTGAATTAGCAAATTTTTCGCTTCTTCAATTTCCTTTGTATTGGTGGAATTCACCGAATAACCAAGCTTTTTGAGGGCCACACCGATCGTATCCCGCATGCTGTCAAGCATGAGTATTTTCCCCGAATACTTTTCATCCCACAGGATATCCCAGCTGTTCACAGTTTCTGTGACCATATCGGTATTGTACAGTATTCCCAGCGTTCCCCAAAAATAAGGCACCGAATATTCATTGTTGGGGTCATAATCAAGGTTTTTAAACCGGCTTTCGATATATTGATAATTTGGAATATTGCTGAGATCGATTTTTGCCAGCATTCCTTTCGCGATCATTTCCTCTATAACATAATCTGATGGAAAGATCAAATCATAATAGGTTCCACCGGTCTCAAGCTTTGCAAGCATAGATTCATTGGTATCATATAATTCATAGTTAACTTTAATACCTGTTTCTTTTTCAAATTTTGATATAAGATCTCTGTCGATATAATCTCCCCAGTTGAAGACGTTCAAAACAACCCTGTTCTGTCCACACCCAGGTAAAGTGGCTATAGCCATTACCAAAAGTATAAAAGTTATCACAATGAAAAAAAACTTTTTCATGGTATCAATTCATCTCCTTTTGTTGATCTTTTATTTATGATTAATAATAAAATTACTACAGTTATCAACATCAATGTACTCAAGGCATTAATGGATGGTTTAATACCACGCCGCGCCATGGAAAAAATGATGATGGACAAGTTGGTTACTCCAGAGCCTGTGTTGAAAAAGCTGATGACAAAGTCATCGACAGACAGGGTAAAGGCCATCAGCGCACCGGTAATTACACCGGGCATGATTTCAGGAATGATAACTTTGCGCATGGCATAAAATGGAGTAGCTCCAAGGTCGAGTGCGGCTTCAGCCATATGTCGGTTCATCTGCCGAAGCTTGGGAAGAACCGACAGAATGACATACGGAATATTGAATACTACGTGGGATATAAGCATTGTCGTGAAGCCCAGGCGCATATTCATCGAAATAAACAGGGTCATCAGCGCTACACCGGTAACGATATCCGGGTTCAGCACAGGCAGGTAATTCACATTCAGGATAACCTTTTTCCCAAGTAACCCCATATTATGAATCCCTATCGCTGAAATCGTACCAATTACCGTTGCTATCAGCGATGACAGAAAAGCAACAAGAAAGGTATAATACAGCGCCTTTGTAATATCCGGATCCCGAAACAGCTCACCATACCATTTCAGGGTGAAGCCGCCCCAATGACCGCGGGATTTGGATTCATTAAAGCTGAATACGATCAAAACCAGTATGGGCATGTATAAAAATAAAAAGATAAGGCCCATATATGTCCGTTTAATTATTTTCCCTACCACAGCGCAGCACCTCCCTGTTCATTTCCGGCATCCACCTTGGACATCACAGCCATGGAGATCAAAATCATCACCATAAGAATGATGGACAGTGCAGAACCAAAGTGCCAGTCCCTATGCACGGTAAACTGTTGTTCGATGAGGTTACCGATCAACAACTCTTTTCCTCCACCCAAAAGCCTTGAAATGACAAATGTACTTACCGCGGGCATAAAGACCATTGTGACTCCTGACACAATACCCGGTATGGTTTGCGGCAATATAACCCTAACAAACGTGATCAGACCGTTTGCTCCCAAATCCATTGCTGCTTCCAGCACGTTTTTATCTATTTTTGCAAGAACAGTGTATATCGGAAGCACCATAAAAGGTAGGAAATTGTAGACCATTCCAAGTACAACCGCTTTTTGTCCTGGCATGATTGCCAGTGTTGGCAAGCCAATCATCTCAAGAACACGGTTTAAGAAACCGTTTGGAGAAAGGATCGCCATCCAGGCATATGTTCGCAGCAGAAAGTTCATCCATATGGGAACCAGGAAGAACAACAGCAGCAGACCTCTGTGCTTCATTTTTGCCCTTGAAATGATAAACGCCACCGGATACCCAAACAGAAGACACAGCACTGTGCTAAGAAATGCCAGCCAGAATGATTTTATGATGATATTCAGATACAGGCTGTCGAAAAACTTCCCATAACTCTCAACGGAAAATTTCAAGGAGCCTGGGTCATGAATATTACCACTGGTGAAACTATAATACAGAACCAAAACCAAAGGGATGACGATAAATATTGCCATCCATATCACATAGGGATATGCTAAATACTTTGACTTATTTTTCATTGTCAGATCCCCTTTTCATTACGTGAATGTCTTCAGGGCCGAATTTCAGCCCGATTCCCGCACCTACAGGCTGCATATCGGTACTTTGTATCATATATTCGAAATCCCCGCTTTCAACGAGCATCTCATAATGAACACCCTTGAAAACAACCGATGACACTACTCCCTGTAAATCAGCATCTTCAGGGGATGTGACATCTATATCTTCTGGCCGAATGACCACATCAACAGGTTCATCTTTTGAAAAACCCTTATCAACGCATCGAAATTTCCTGCCCGAAAAGCTCACAAGGAAATCTTCGTGCATGATACCTTCAAGGATATTGCTTTCGCCTATGAAATCGGCTACAAAACGGTTTTCCGGTTCATTATAGATATCGACAGGGCTGCCAACTTGTTGAATCACACCATTGTTCATCACGACAACCGTGTCTGACATTGTCAGTGCCTCTTCCTGATCATGGGTGACATAAATAAATGTGATCCCAACATTTTTTTGCATATCCATCAGCTCGATCTGCATTTCCTTACGTAACTTCAGATCAAGCGCTCCAAGGGGTTCGTCCAGCAGAAGCACCTTCGGTTCATTCACCAGTGCCCTGGCAATTGCCACCCGCTGCTGCTGGCCGCCACTGAGCGAATCAACATGTCTCTTTTCAAAGCCTTCAAGGTCTACAAGCTTAAGCATACGCTGAACTCGCTTTTTCATTTCATCATTGGGAACCTTTTTGATGCGCAGCCCAAAAGCAATGTTTTCATAGACGTTCATATGTGTGAACAGCGCATATTTTTGGAATACGGTATTAATATTTCTTTTATATGGAGGTACATTATTAATTCTGGTGCCCTCAAAAAATATATCTCCATCATTCGGATCTTCAAAGCCACCAATCATCCGAAGGGTCGTTGTTTTGCCGCAGCCACTTGGCCCCAGGAGCGTGATAAATTCATTTTCGCGAATCAATAGATTGATGGCATCTACGACAACAGTGTCGTTATAGGATTTTGTCAGATTTCGAAGCTCGATAATATTACGTCTCAACAAAAGCACCTCCTGATAAACTGAGATTCATGGTTGTTATCTTGCAGAAAACAATGCGCTTGGAACGAGTTAAAACGTATTCCGATCTTTGCGAATCGATTTAAAAGCTTGGCGGCGCAGATATCCAAAGCACCTTTGCGGCCTTTTTACCGTAGCATTTAATGCTGTGGGGTTCACTTGCCTTGAAGTGAAAACACTCCCCTTTCTTTACCCGATAACGGTCCTTGCCGATGGAAAGAACAATGCTGCCACTAAGCACATAACCGAATTCTTCCCCCTGATGTGGGTTGTCTTCATAGGTTTCCCCGTTTTCACTCAAATCAAGGATAATGGGCTCCATATCCATTTTTTGTGCATTGGGGACAATCCAGTTGATACGATAGCCTCTCTCTTCTTCTTCCTTCACAAAAACATCCTGTTGTTTGAAAACAATCTGTTCCTTTTTTTTCTCATTGAAAAATTCGGGTATACTGCTGCCAAGACAGTCGAGTATGTCCTTCAGTGTGGCGATAGAAGGAGAGGTAAGATCTCTTTCCAGTTGCGATATATAGCCTTTCGTCAATTCGCAACGGTCAGCCAGTTCTTCCTGCGTCAATCCATGTTCCATACGCATTCTTTTTATTTTATCCCCGATCTGCATAAAACCACTCCATTTTTGATGAATACCATAATAATGTGTGTTCCAAAAAAGTTTAGTATCACTAAACATACATTATACTAGAAAACAATTTGTTTAATATTACTAAACTCGCAGCGAATCTTATTATTGCACTTTTTATTAATGCTGTCAACTATTTTTATGTTACAATTTTATGAACATGGTTTATATGGTTGTATGCACCCAATATACTTGAGATATAGCGGTGCATAACGGAAACTACGCTTCATTTGCAAGAGCTGTATAGTTCGGCTCAAGCGTTTTTAGCGCAGAGCGTTAAAAGACGCAACATTAATGTAGTGCATTTTGCAAAGCAAAAGCACTATCAAGCCGAAACTCACTTCAAAGCCAATTCTGCAGAAATTAACCTAATAGCGTGTAACTGAGCAGCCCAAGATATAAATACCACTGCTAAAGAATACTTAAAAACCGTTCATACCTGATCATTAGGCATGAACGGAAGAATCGGTTGATTATCGATTATAACAACATAATCCTATTTCTGAAAAGGAAACGGTCAGGGTTTTCCGATCTTTGAAAATGGATAAATACGGAATACAGCTTTTCCTTCAACACTGTTCAATTCTATTGGACCAAAATCACGGCTGTCCAAGCTGTTTTGGCGGTTGTCTCCCATGACAAAAACATAACCTTCGGGAATGACTAAAGGATATTCCAGTGACATCTTGGGTGTCATCCCTTTCACATATGGCTCATCCAGCAAATCATCATTGATATATACCTGTCCGTCGCGGATATCAACCTTTTCTCCTGCAAGCGCTATAACTCTTTTTATCAACCGGTTGGTACGGTAATCATCATGAAACCGCAGTTGGACATCCTTAAAGAAAACCTGATATCTCTTTAGAAAACCTTTTGTATCTTCATTTTTTAAGAAAACAATAATATCTCCTCTTTTCGGTTCGGAGAACTGGTAGCTTAGTTTATCCATGATCAGCATATGCCCTTCAAACAGCGTATTCTGCATGGATGACTGGTGGACTGTAGTGAGTGCGTATAATTGGCTCTGCAACAATGAAGCAATGATAACCGCACTAAGAATATACACGATCCATTCCAAAATCTCCTTACCGATATTTACCTTTTGTTCTTCCGACATTGTCATCCTCCGTTCCATAACAGGTGCCCTGTTAAATTTGGGCAAACTCCATCGTGTTCAATATTGCATCGTTCCGTGTTTCAACTGTATTAGGGTGCAGCAGCTCCCCTTTCGACAACACATAGCGTATTGTTAAATCGGTACATAGTAAAATGCTTCGGTTTAAATCTTGAGTGGCTGTTTTTCTGGCTTCTTCAACTCCCGAAAATTTCCTTCCAACTTCTGTATAGTCTGCAACAAAAATAATCTTTTCAAGAATTGTCATTCCTGGCTTTCCCGTTGAATGCCAGTAAATTGCATTTAATATTTCCATATCCTTTATGCCATAATGTTCTCTCGCGATATAGTACCCCAGAGGTCCATGAAGCAGTTGAGGGGTTCTTTTCAGAGACTCGTCCGGTTCTTCACCATATTGCTTCAACATCCTGAAGCCTTCCTCATGGTCGATGTACTTTGCACAATCATGCAACAGCCCAGCTATTTCTGCCTTTCCTGTATCGATACGGTAATGTTCAGCAAGCCTCCGCGATTCATCCATGACCCCAAGTGAGTGCTGGTAGCGCTCTTGGCTGAGTGAATTCATCAGTTTTTTCTTCATTTCTTCAAGGCTCATACTTCCTCCCCTGCTCAACATTTGTAAAAATCTAGTACAGCATATGAAGCTGAATATAGTTAAATACTTTATCTGGAACCATGTATCGAATGGACAGACCATTGTTCAGGCGTTTGCGAATTAAAGTGGAAGAAATTTCGATCAGCGGAGTACTGGCAAAATGAAATTTTGCATTATATTGGTCCTCAAACAAACAGAGCTGACTTTGAAACTCTGCATCCTGAACATCCTTTCTGCCAGCAACAATCAATTCCGACAGCGCAAAGATCTCGCTGATATTATGCCAGGTTGTAAGATTGACAATCGAATCGGCCCCGCAGATAAACCCGATTTTCCTATCGGGATAACAGTCTTTCATCTCTTTAAGGGTGTCAGAAGTATAACTGGTTCCTTTCCGGTCAATTTCGGTGCTTGAGATTTCAAAAAAAGGATTTTGAGAAATGGCCAACTGTACCATATTATATCGATGTTGTGCAGATTCCATTTCATTATCCTGCTTGTGAGGAGGTTTTCCTGCTGGAACAAATACTACCTTCTCCAGTTTGAACTCTTCCCGTATGTATTCTGCGAGCAGCAAATGTCCGGTATGAATCGGGTTGAAGGCCCCGCCAAATACACCTATCATGTGCAACTCTCCTTTACTGGAAGCGTTTGGTGGGTACGCTCGTTTACTTTTGATATAGCGATGCAATACGATCCAACGCTCTGTCTATTAACTCGTTGATGGAATAAACCTCAGAGCCGGGAATGATGATGCAGCATTTGCCGATAGGGATTAGTACCTTCAAGGCACAGGATGAAGATACGGCCTCAGCCATTTTGGGTGTTATTTCTCCCAGCATCCCGTTTGCTGATATGATGCCGATCCCTCCGATAACGATATCAGCTTTTCCAACATTATATATAATGGCATTTTCCCCTGTAGCCGACTGATCTGCACCGGCTTTGCGCATGGCATTGGTAGCCAGTACATTGGTTCCCAGTGCAGTAATTTGTACTTCAGGAAACCTGACCTTCAGCTTTTCAATAATCGTTTTGCCCAAACCTCCGCCCTGTGCATCCACCACTGCTATTTTTACCATCATATCCTTTTCCCTCACATTAATCAATCAATTACTGTCTTATTCTTCATGGTTTCATTTTTCCAATTTCCGGTATCTGGCAGGTGTAACCCCCATTGTTTTCTTAAATCTGTTGATAAAATAACTCAGATTGTTAAAACCAACCTCCAACGCTATATCGATGATCTTTCTATCGGTATTTTGCAGCTGATATGACGCTTTCATGATCCGGTAGTCATTGAGATAGTCGATAGGTGTTTTCATGACTATTTTTTTAAAATAGCGGCAAAAATGCCCTGCGCTCATATTGACAATGGCTGAAAGCTCACGAATATGGATGGGCCTGTGATAGTTCATTTGCATATGCTGAATCGCTGCTTTCAGTTGATTCGCTCTGCCCGAATACCTATGTTCCTTATCCGGTTCTGCATGTTGCAAAAGGATTGAAAAGACAACATATAGCTGTGACTTTATCAACATTTCATAAGTATACTCCTTTTTACCGGCAAGCTCAAATGTTTTTTTCAATTGATGCAGTAATTCCTTCTCCCATGCTTCATCTCCCCTGATATGGGTGGGTAGCGCATGCTGGCTTTTCAGCAGCGGGTTGATATATCCAACCTGAATCTGATCATAAGGGTTGCTGTTTAATAAAGCAGGGTGAAAAACGATCGCCGAGAACCCCCAAGGTTCTTGCAATGACCGGCCGCTGTGCATTTCTCCCCCATGAATGAAAATAGCTTGCCCACTTTTCACTTTCACTTTGCGATCACCTATCTGAAGCAAAGCCTCACCGTATTCCATATAAAGAAATTCCATCTCATCATGCCAATGGCAATCTAAAAACGATGCAGGTTCTTTATAGTCCATCGTGTAAAATCCCAGTGGGAAAAGAATATCTCCGTGGCATCGATTCTCTTTTAACCGCTCTGTATTCAATGATATCACCTTTCGAACCGGTACATTTTTCATGCCAACCCGACATCACACAAATTTATCACTGACAAACCATCAAAATATCAAAATCCTTTTATTTCTTATTAATATATCACAAGTCAGCGCATATGAAAATCAGTATAATGATATTAGTGGGACATCTGTCAGCTGCAAAAACATATTTCTATCGGAGGTGTATCCCCGATATTTATGGAGGTGGTATTTTGAAATTCA
>JAAYKJ010000051.1 GCA_012522505.1 Clostridiaceae bacterium | reverse complement strand
CCGTTTTCATCATAATTAACGGTAATATACAGGTTTCCACAGCCGGTTCTTACTTTCTCAGTAAACCCATTCGTAATATCCGGACGTGGCCTGGGGACGATTTTATATTTTCCTTTAAGCTTTCCTGCCTGTTTTGATTCCTCTTCTTTGTTGTTCACTTTTCCGATGTTTAGAACCTGCATGTCCCTGGAACCATCACGATAGATGGTTACGCCCTTGCAGCCGGTTTTAAACGCGCTTATAAATACTTCACGAACATCGTCCGTTGTTGCTTCGTTTCTTAAATTTACAGTTTTCGACACTGCATTGTCTGTATGCTTCTGGAAGGATGCCTGCATTTTAACATGCCATTCCGGAGTAATGTCATGAGCGGTAACAAATAGCTCCCGGATGTCCTGTGGAACCTCTTCCATATCGTGAAGTCCACCCTTTTTGGCAATTTGTTTCATCAATTCCTCGGAATAGAATCCCCTTTCCAGTGCAATTGCCTTAAAAATTGGGTTTGTTTCCACCAGTTCATCATTGTCCATGACATTCTTTATAAAGGATATGGCAAACAACGGTTCAACACCGCTGGATACCCCAGCGATGATACTAAGGGTACCGGTTGGAGCGATGGTTGTGGTCGTGGCATTCCGGATTTTTATTTTCTGCTTTTTGAAAATACTTTGATCATAGTATGGGAACACACCTTTTACTTTGGCCAGTTCCATGGATTTTGCCTGGGCCTCGCGGCGGATAAAACCCATAACCTCTTCAGCAAGGGTATTTGCTTTGTCTGAATCATATGCGACACCAAGCTGCAGCAGCATGTCTGCCCATCCCATAACACCCAACCCAATTTTCCGGGTTCCTCGGGTCATTTTGTCGATTTCCGGCAATGGGTATTGATTCACGTCAATAACATTGTCCAGAAAATGTACTGCTTCATGGACAATTTCCTTCAATTTGTCATAGTCAATCTCCGCGCCATTTTCGGTCTTTTTAACCAGAAGGCTCAGATTGATTGACCCAAGATTACAAGCCTCGTACGGAAGCAGAGGTTGCTCCCCACATGGGTTTGTACTCTCTATTTCACCAAGCTGTGGGGTAACGTTATCCCGGTTAAGCCTGTCCAGGAATATGATGCCCGGTTCGCCGTTCTTCCAGGCCATTTCAACCATCATGTTGAATACTTCCCGGGCATTCAGGCTGCCCGTTTTTTTATTCGTTTTCGGTTCAATCAAGTCGTAGTCTTTACCAAGCTCCACCGCTTCCATAAAGGCTTCTGTGATCCCCACGCTGATATTGAAATTGGTGATGTCGGCATTGTTTTGCTTGCAGGTAATAAACTCAAGGATATCCGGATGATCGATACGCAGAATGCCCATATTGGCACCTCTTCGTGTTCCGCCCTGCTTCACGGCTTCGGTGGCCGCATTGAAGACCTTCATGAAACTGACAGGCCCGCTGGCTACACCACCTGTTGAATTTACCGAAGCACCTTTTGCGCGTAGCCGCGAAAAGCTAAACCCTGTTCCACCACCACTTTTATGGATCAGTGCTGCATTTTTTACGCTGTCAAAAATGCCTTCCATACTATCCTCTATGGGTAGTACAAAACAGGCACTTAACTGGCCTAGAGGCCTCCCCGCATTCATCAGTGTTGGTGAATTGGGCAAAAAGTAAAGCTGTGTCATCAGGTTGTAAAACCGTTCCTCGATTTCCTTCAGCCCGTCTTCATCAACATAGTCCTTATCGGCCATCGCTACGGTTTTTGCAACACGTCTGAACATCAGCTCCGGAGTTTCAAGTAAGTTGCCTTTCTCATCTTTTGCTAAATATCTTTTCTCTAGTACTTTCACGGCATTTTCTGAAAGTTTCATACTTTTTACCCCCTGATTTACAATATATTGTATGGTATGCTGAAAATTATTCTACATATTGTACATATATCTTATCGATATATTTTAGGTTTGTAAAGACTATTTTCGTTTACGGAATCCGCCCACAATCTTCCTTAAGAACAATCCTTCATCCTTTGAAACATCCGAACCAACGCTTGGATGTATCCCCAAATGTGCTTGCCGTGCTGTTTCAACCGAATAAAACACCTTCGGGTCATCCCTGTTGATAATCTCCAAGAAGGCATCAAGATTTTTTCTTTTAATCACGGAAAACAGGATGGTTACTTCGCCAGTTGCACCTTTACCTTGTATTGAAGTAACACCAAAGCCTGCGTCTATAATCTTCTTTTTTAAGTCAACATCACTTTTTATGATAAAAATCCTGACCACCAAAAACCCTAATGCCAGTTTATCCTCCGCAATAATGCCTAAATAGTTTCCCACTGCAAACCCGAAAGCATATGCAAAATAAGTCATCGGGTTTTTTAAGTTCTGCATGATTTGACTGATGGCCACTATCCAAACCAACACTTCAAAAAAGCCCAGGATTGGAGCAATAAGCCTGCTTCCCCTTGAAACGAATATGATTCTTAACGTTCCTAATGTCACGTCCACCATGCGGGCAATCACGATCAAAAAGGGCAATACCACCCAGGAAAAAAAGTCGCTTGCTAAAAACTCTTGCACAATAATCCCCCTGTTCCATACCACCTTATGCAATACATTCTCTTTATACTGGCAGCATTATGCCTTACCATGCTTTCCTGCTTCACCGGGTTCAGGGATGGCAATCGTCCCTCAATAAATCTACGACTGCTATTGCTTGCAGGATGGATCATAACCATTTTCACCAACATTTTGATTCTGGCCTGGCGCCTGTTTTCCAACAGATTGGGTCATCATAAATGGTCGAATGCGGCTGATGCATTTTTTATCGATCTTCACCTCTGCAACAGCGTTATTTTCGTCATATGCAACTTCATTTACTGTTCCATTCTCATACAGGTATGGCAGCACCCAACCCTCGGTGATGGGAATAATCAGCTTTACCACTTCGGTCTGTGGTTCCAGCACCTTTTTGATTGCTACCTTTAGGTCTTCCAGGCCCTTGCCGGTTAATGCTGATACATTGAGCTCTTCCCTTCCATCCCCGAAATAGGGCGTACGAAAATCAGCATCGACCCTGTCCCATTTGTTCCATACCACAAGAGAAGGTTTGCCGGATGCCCCCAGTTCACTTAAAATTTCATCCACAACCCGGATATGATCCGGCGCAAAAGGATCTGCAGCGTCAGCGACGATGATAAGCAGATCGGCCAGAACAGCTTCTTCCAGGGTAGCTTTAAACGCATCTACCAAGTGGTGAGGCAACTTTCGGATAAAACCAACGGTATCCGATAACAATACGGTTGTCGTCTCATCGAGTGCGAGCTTTCTTGTGGTTGTATCCAGTGTGGCAAACAGTTTATCTTCAACAAAAACCTCAGCGGCGCATAAGGCGTTCAACAGAGTTGATTTGCCTGCATTGGTATACCCGACAAGCGCTACCAGGGGGATTTGGGTTTTCTCCCTTTCACGCCGCACAACCTGTCGCTGGCTTTTAATTTCGCTCAGTTGGGTTTTCAGGTAGTCAATCCGTCTGCGGATATGACGCCTGTCTGTTTCAAGCTGTGTCTCACCAGGGCCTCTTGTACCGATGCCACCCCCCAACCTGGACAAAGCGGTACCCTGCCCGGACAGCTTAGGTAGCAGATAATTCAGCTGCGCCAGCTCAACCTGAACCCGGCCCTCTCTTGATTTTGCCCTGCCTGCGAAGATATCAAGAATCAAACCGGTTCTGTCCACAACCTTTACGCCGGTATTGGCCTCAATATTTCGGATCTGGGAGCTGGATAATTCTTCATCAAAAACGATCAGATCGATATCTTTCGTTTGAACGATCTGCTTGATCTCTTTTAGCTTGCCTTTTCCCACCAAATAAGTGGCATCACGGATGGGCCTTTTCTGAACGATGGCTTCGACCACTTCAGCTCCTGCGGTTTTCGTCAGTTCGACCAATTCCTTCATGGAGATTTCAGCTTCACTGACACCCGAAATGACAGGTGTCTTCGAGGTTTCAATGCCTATCAGCAAAGCCCGTTCCTTGCCTTCCTGCACAATGACATTCATTTCCCTGCCTTTGTTTTCTCTTTCGGCTGCCAAGATCGCCAATTCGTGCAGTTCAGGCTGCATGGGCTTAAAAGGGCCATATATCTCAGCCTTATCCAGATCTGCGTCCAGTATGGCAGCAGATACACCGGTTATTTTTCCGTTCAAAGCCCCAATCGCGACAATAATGTCCAACCGCAGCTGTTTCAGCGTACTGATATCCAGCTCTGACAAGGCTGTGGACCCTCCCGGATGCGTATGGATACAACGAATCCCCGATAAACCCGTTTCTTTTTTCCTGTTGTCTGCAGGATATAGGCTGACGGTTCTGCTATCGCCTACTCTTACATCCTTAACATTACCCTTTCTGTCTATATAAACGGCGAGTTCGCGGTTGATGGCAGAAGAGATTTCTGCAAGCAAAGACACCATCTCTTCTGTAAATATCTGATCTTTAGGAACCTTAACATCATACAATAACACCAGGGCGTCAAGAACACTCTTCTTTATCCCATCTGTCTGTCCGTTAACCTGCATAATCAGTCTCCTGTTCTCTTGGTTACTGTGCGATAACTGCTTTGTTATATACTATTTCCCTTTTTGTGTGCATTTGTGCACTTCTGAAAACATTTCTCACACTATTTGTTCTTCGCCATTTTCGTTTACGAATAATTTTTTATTAGTACCTCGTCAATCTCTCCTCTTTTTTTGGAGTTGGAATTGATTATCCTTTTTGCCTGTACAATTTCAATGATATAATCCTTATACAACTCCAGAATGAACGGGGTGGCTGAGTTGGAAAGAAGGAACCGGATACCTTTCTCGTTCAGTTGGTCGCATACGCTCTTTAATCTTATTTGTTCACTTTTTCCGAACCCGCCTTTATCATAGCCGGTAAAATTGGCGGTGATTGAAACCGGATCATAGGGCGGATCGAGATAAGCAAAAGAACCTTTCTTTATGTTTTTCAAAGCCAGTTCAAAATCAACACAGGTGAATTCGATATCCGCATTGTTTAAATATTCGCTCACCGCCCTAAGCACAGGTTCGTTAACAATATTGGGGTTTTTATAATTCCCAAAGGGCGTATTGAATTCACCAGCCTGGTTTACCCTGAACAAGCCATTATAACAGGTTTTATTCAGATAAATGGTTCTGGATGCCTTCTCAACAGGGGTTAGCTTGCTGTAGGCTTTACTGTCCCGGTCGATTTGCCTGATCTTGTAGAAATATTCCTTGTTGTTTTCGTGTTTTTTCAGATCGCTCACCAGTTGATCAACATGGTCTCTGATAACCCGATAAATATTAACCAACTCGGCATTGACGTCGTTTACAGCCGCTTTCTGGGGACAAAGCCGAAACCAAACAGCGCCACCACCGACAAAGGGCTCGTAATATGCTGTAAAATCGTCCGGGACGTGTTTTATTATTTCATCCAGGATCTGTCGTTTTCCTCCAGCCCACTTTACAACCGGTGCAGCATGTCCGTTTTTTCTCATCCTTATAACCCTCAACTTCCAAAATCATTGTACCAAAACAAAAAAAAATATGCCATAGCTTTTTGGCATATTCTGAAACATTTGTTCTTGCAGTGCAGTATCAAAGCTGAAGAACATTGTTACGTCTCCTTTTCCCTGATGGCATATGAAATCAGCTGTATATAGCCGCTGGCACAAAAAGCGGTATCCTTTTTATACCGGATATGTAATGCCGGTAATGAATCCAGCCGGATTGGCTGCTGGTTTTGGGGCAGCTTTGCAGCGATATCTGTTACTGTATGATATCAAATACATCAAAGACCTATGATACCATTTACCCGATGAACAACCCTTCCACGCGGACATGAAGCCCTTCCGGCGTCTGCTTCAGAAAATTAACCAACCCGCTGTGCCTCCATTGCAGCATGCACCTATGCGGCATGAACCAATAACGGTATCCGATTTTCAATTCAGATTTTGACCTTAAAACAATACCGTCGTAAGCCTCAGCCGAGTAGTAGCCCAGATCCTTAAAGCCATTCCTGCGGGCGCTTAAAGGCCCGGTGACACACCAGACGATAACGCCTGTCCTCTGATCCACCTCCATGACAACTCCGCAATGGGTCACCGGGCAACCACATGACATGCCCAAAGGCCTTCCGATAAGAATATCTCCGGGCTGAATGTTCATTTCTATGGTGATAAGAGGGTTATGGGGGAGGATGGTTTCCCTGGGCCCGGGTTCATTAGGGAACAGATCGAGAATGAAATCAAAATCTCTACCAAGAGAATCTACCCACCCCTCTTTCAAAGAGGTGTTCTCACTACAGGTCGGGCAGGCTGCGGTGCAGGCGTTGATGGCTATCTGTGCATCAGATGGCACAGCGGGTTCTATTTTGGAGCTGATCAGGGACTTGTCCAAATGCAGACATCGCTTCATGAGATCCGGCTCTCTTTTCATGAGCCCGGAAAATTCCTCACAGGTTTTGCAGCCGCATAGGCCACAGTCCAAGCCGGGCAATATCACTTCATTCCTGGAATTAATCATTCGGATATTCCTCCTTCAAAAAATTTTTAATCATTCTCCCTGGTAAAACACTTCTCCATGGAGCTTTCTGACAATGCCGAAATGTTGTTTCCAGCCAATTTCCTTTTTTCCTACACAGATAGTGCAGGTGCCAACCGGAGGGTTCCCCCTCAGCAGCATGTTTTCATGTATATCACCCATCTGTGTAATCTGCTCTACAAGAGGATCAATCCCAATACCGTGGAGGGCGTTTACCTCACGAATCCTGACCGATGGCGCAACATCCTGGATCCGCATCCTGAAGACCTCCCGTTCAGCCTGTGAAACCCGATCAATTTTTGTGATGACGGCAGTGTCGGCCAGAGATAGCATTGGCCCCACCTTAAGGGGAAGATTTATTCCGCTGGTGGCTTCAAGGACGATTATTCCCATCCCTCCATCCACATAAGGTGAGCATCTTAAACATAGCCCAGCAGTCTCTACCAGAAGGATGTCACTGGAAACACTTTGCGCCCATTCCAGTGTTTCGCCCAGAACAACCACATTGCAATGATCAGGGCATAGCTCACCGGAATAAATTTTTCTGGTAGGAATACCGAATTCAGATGCAAGCAGTTCGTCTTCTTCCGCATATTGAACATCAATTTTCAAATATGCCGATTTCAGGTTCATTGTGATCAGCTTTTTGATAACATGCCGCAAAACAGATGTTTTCCCCGTGGTAGCAGGTCCCGCGCAAATACACAGCTTCATAATACTCCCTCCAATGCTTCGGTGGTAAGACGTTCACCTTTTCTGATAATTTCCCGTAGGGATCCGAGCACATCGTCGAGTTTGGTCACCCTTTCAGCAAAATCCCTTTCCACATGGTTGGTATACAGAACCTGTGCAATTCCACCCTCCTTCATGATTACACGGAAATCCGAAAGAAGGGCAATCCGCGGATCATGGGTGACAAAGACAAAGATCTTCTCATGCCTGCGGAGCAATTCCAAAGCACGTGTACGATGGATTCCCGCATTTTCAACTTCATCCAGAAGGACGACAGGTGTATCGCAGATGACGGCTGCATCGGCGATCAATAAAGCTCTGGTCTGACCTCCTGAAAGCTCCGTCATTTTACTGTTGGTGATAATCGGTTCCCCGGTAAGCTGGTTTGCAAAATCAATTGTTTTTTGAATCAGTTCCGATACATGCTGGTCATTTTTATTGCGGATTCTGGCATGCATGAACAGGAATTCATGTACAGGCAGATCTGATAGAAAGGTGGTATGTTGGGTGATCAGGGCGATGGGATTTCTGGATGGGTTATTGCGATAATCGGCCGGTGGGAGAGCATTGTTGATCAAAATCCGGCGTCCTGTCGGGGTAGTGCCGTCGGATAGCAGCTCAATGTCGTTGATCAGCGTTGTCTTCCCGGAACCGGTTGGTCCTACGATACTGATGACATTTCCCATTTTAAGTTCGATGCTTTCCTTAAATTCAGGATTGCCCTGCCTGTTGCTGCCTGGAAGAATCGTGATGCTTTTTACCATACGAATTACTCCTTTCAACGGTGAATGGCTTAATTGCCCATTGCACAAGACAATGGTAGCACTTTCGTGTTTATGTCTACATATCATATATAGGCTATATACTTAGTAGACATGGAGTGAATGCATAAATTTTACCACACTGCTTTATGGAATTCAATGGCATCCTGAAAGATTATTCCAGACCCGACCACATCACCGCCGCGGCATTGTAAAGCCCGTGGGCGCACCATTTGTCGTTCACCCAGGGTACAAACCATGCGGCTACCAGCTTCTCGAAAGGATCAATGATCAGGCTGCAGGCCCCTGAGCCTTCATGGAAGAACGTTCCCTTGGTATACAACGAAGCCAGGTTACACCGCATATCCGGGCCCAACATTCGAAGAACATTTTATTTATGATAGGTCTCATTACGCATAATCTTAAAGCCGCGGTAGATCTGCTCCAGAAGAATTACTCTGGAAAGCTGGTGCGGAAATGTCATGTTGGAAAGACAAAGGTTGTAATCCGCCTCTTTGACAAGCTGACGATCCAGACCGATTGAACCACCCAGGATGAATGTGATGTGGCTTTTCCCCTGAATCATCCAGGTAGATAGCTTATTCGAGAACTGTATCGAGTCCAGTTGTTCTCCCTTAAGATCGAGTACGATGGTGAAGGTGTTTTTGGAAAGGGCGGCTTTGATTTTATCCGCCTCTTTTCTTTTTACTTGCTCTTCTTCAGCAATTGATAAGGTTTCCGGAGCCTTTTCCTCCGAAACCTCCAGTATTTTAATTGAGCAGAAACGAGAAAGCCGTTTGGTATACTCCAAAACGGCATCCCTTAAGTATTTTTCTTTCAGTTTTCCGACCGATATAATTTGAATCTGCACTTCAAAAACCTTTCATATAAACAATACCTGCATGGTTTCATGCAATTGAGCCCGGTTTCATATCAGAGAAAATGCAAGCCTGAGCGTAAATGCTGTAACCGTATGCCTGATAATCAATTTCAATAAATTGATTATCCTGACTTATACGCAGATCGCTTCACTGGGTCTGTCCCGTCGTGCCACACCAAGGTATACATCCCTCCCGGCAAGGATAGACCTTTCACACAATGCGTTTTTCACGGTTTCAAACGCGAGTTCGGGAAAATTATTCTCTTTGCTTAAGTGGCCAAGCAAAAACTTCTGGGTTCCCATTACCGCAAGGTGGGTGACCACCTTTGCCGCCAGTTCATTGCAAAGATGCCCCGAATCTCCCAGAATTCGTTGCTTCAATGGCCAGGGATAGCGCCCCACCTTAAGCATTTCAACATCATGGTTTGATTCTATCAAAATCAAGTCACTGCCTTCAAGATTCGCCAGAAGCTCGTCATGGATATGCCCAATATCGGTGGCAACAGTCACTTTTTTATTTCCGCACTCAAAGTTGAAGCCCACCGGCTCGGCAGCATCATGGGGCGTTGGAAAGGAACGCACAGTAATATCTCCTATTTCAAAGCACTCACCTGTTCGAAATGTACGGATGCACCCGTCTGGTATCTTTTTCAGATTACTACGCATGGCATTCCAGGTTTTGTTGTTTGCATAGATGGGAATGTTGTAGCGCCTTGAAAGAATTCCTGCACCCAAGATATGATCGGTATGCTCATGACTGATCAGTATGCCATGGATATCCTGCATACATCCTCCAACATAAGCAATGGATTCTTCAATCCTTTTACCGCTTAACCCGGAATCCACCAAAATATTCGTGTTATTGTTTGTTATATAAATGGCATTCCCACTACTTCCACTGTAAAGGCTGGCAAGTTTTATCATCTTCGCTGATCACTCCTGTATTCGTTGAATGTCTGCTCCAAGAGCTCTCAGCTTTTCATCAAGCTTTTCATAGCCCCTGTCAATATAGTGTATATTTGAAACGGTAGTCTCGCCTCGGGCCATCAGTCCAGCAATGACCATGGCAGCCCCGGCTCTTAGATCAAGCGCTCGTATCGGAGCCCCGGTAAGGCGTACCGAACCGTCAATGACAGCCATCCGCCCTTCCACCTTTATTTTTGCACCCATCCTTTTTAACTCGTCCACATACTGAAAGCGATTATCCCAAACACCTTCTGTAATAATGCTGGTACCTTCTGCCCGGCAAAGGAGAGCGGTTACAGGGGGGTGAAGGTCGGTAGGAAACCCCGGATAAGGCAAAGTTTTTATATTTACATTTTGTATTTTGTCTTTACTGGATACACGGATGCTGTCATCATATTCTTGCACCCGGACATTCATTTCCATAAGCTTTGCAGTTAGGGATTCCATATGCTTTGGTATGATATTTTTAACAAGGACATCCCCACGGGTAGCTGCTGCAGCTATCTTAAAGGTACCCGCTTCAATCTGGTCCGGGATGATCGTGTAAACATGTCCACCTTTTAGTTCACGAACACCTCTGATCTTGATAACATCCGTTCCGGCTCCTTTAATGTCGGCACCCATCGCGTTTAAGAAGTTGGCGAGATCGACAATGTGGGGTTCCTTGGCTGGATTTTCAATCGTAGTAATTCCCTCTGCCTTCACTGCAGCAAGCATAATATTGATGGTTGCCCCCACGCTGACGACATCCAGATAGATTGGCGCACCGATCAACTTGTTTGCATTAATGATCACCTTGCCATGTTCAATTTCCACTTTAGCACCCAGTGCTTCAAACCCCTTGATATGCTGGTCTATTGGCCTTACTCCAAAGTCACACCCTCCTGGAAAAGTGACAACTGCCTTTTTAAACCTGCCCAACAGGGCACCCATTAGGTAATAGGATGCACGAAGGTTTCCGATTTGCTTATCGGTGGCAGTATATGAATTTACTTTGGAAGTATCAATTCGAATGGAGGAATCATTCAGATGCTCAATTCTGGCACCGAGATTGGTCAAGATGTTCTTGAGAATAGAAATATCCAATATATCCGGAATATTTTCAATTGTACAGTGACCATCCGATAGGATCGCTGCGGGAAGTATTGCTACAGCTGCATTCTTTGCACCGCTGACGGTGACTTCCCCCTTCAGCCGTTTTTGCCCGTGGATAACCAGTTTCTCCAATGTCCAACACCATCTTTCCCATTCTTTTGTAAAAAACTGATCTGACATTCCGGATAAGTTATAATGGTTTCCCGGAATATGTAACCATTATAACATTATCTGATCATAAACGACAATCAGATTTTTAACCGAACCGTCAATATTATCCCGTTATTCTCTTCAACGAACATTCCGTTTAATAGTTTTTCGGATCAGCCAGCAAATTCTTTTGCCCCGAAGGCATAGAAATAAGCGTTTGTGCATAATCCGCATAAACGTTATTAAACCAGAAATGCATGGATTTATCAATCACTTTTTAAATATTCCCCGGTATAGGCATTAAACCAAACATTTTCACCCGTGGCAAGGGTGATCCTCCAGACAGGCGTGTCATACAGATCATCGCTCTGCAGGCACAAATAACCCAGTTCGATGGAGTTGACTATTCCCTGAACCTTATCCTTATTGGTTATCATGGCTATATTGGCTGTAATGATTTCATCAGCAGACGTGCTTACCTTAATTGTTTGAAATATCTTCAGGCTTCCTTCCGCCTTTTTTAGCTTTCCGTCCACGATTGTCAATGAAATACCATGGCTGAAAAGTGGCATATTCTTATAGCATCGTATATACCTTGCGGTAATGGTATTGCCATCTTGTTCAAATCTGTCCTGAATAAATCTTTCGTTTGGGAGAAAATTCTCTTTGATCCATGCGCTTAATCGGCGATCAAGTCTTTTCTGATCCTCGACCGGGAATATCTCCTGGCCGGCTTCATCGGTATATATGAAAAACTCATCCTGAAAGCTTAAGCTCTTTCCTTCCTTTTCCCATAAAGCTGTATCCGTTCCATCAAATGGACCGATTAACCGTCGGATTGTTTCAGTATAGACGGCTGGATCGGTTTCGATATAACTGATTCGGCCCAAAGGCTTGCTTCTCTTGAAAGAAATGCCGCTCGAAAGAACCACCCCCGCTGACTGCAGAGCTTGTTTCGCATCCACTTGATACTGTCCCGCCAGATTAAGAGGGTCTTTAACGCTCAATATATTCACAAAAAGGAATATATTAAGAAGGACTAAAACGATCAGTATAATGTTTTTTGCCCTGCTCCAATCCATATTATTCTCCTTCTGGCTCCATTTTCAGGTAAATCTCCTTTTTATCAGCTTCAACCAGCCAGTAGGGTTCGGCACGCATTCCTGAAAAAAGATAATCGGTGGAAATGTGTTGGGGTTGAAAATCTATATTGAACTGTGGATATTCCGACACTAGTTTATTCTCATAAAAATTAATAAAGTTAAGGTCGTAGTTCTTTGCAAAATCATTGTCGGAGAAAGTTTTTATATACCATTTTGCATCCAGAACGCGTTCCCTGTTCGCAATAATCCTAATAGAAGGCTTGATGGTCTTGCCTTTCTCGTCCAATACTTTAATTTCCATACCATACATGAAATAGTTGAAGGTAAAGACATAATAATTGGGATTTGTGCTGACGATATCGGTAAGGTAAATACCAGAGTCCAGCTCTAAATTCTTACGTCGGTATTCAATAAAGGTGAGCGCCTGTTCAAGCGCTTCCTCAGCAGCTCCTTTAGGGCCGGTCCATGTTCTGTACCTGTAATCGAAGAAGCCGTTATCGTAATAATAAACGATTTTTTCGTCATCAGAAAAAAGCACACTTGTACCGTCTTTACTGGGCGCTGTATAAGTTGAACTGGATTCTATAAGATACTCCTGTATCCTGTCAATATTATCTTGGCGGAGCACAATTTCATCCGGCGTTGTAACGCGGAGATCCCGAATCATTTTTAGTTCCTTGTCTTCGGACAGAACGGCAAGAAGTTCTCCATTTTCAATACCGGGATACAGGGAACCAAAGGTGCGCAGCGGAATAATGGTTTCGTTATCCCTGATCGTATCCAACAGGTAATAATAATCTTCCTTTCTAATACTTCCCTGTTCGATGTTGACAATGTATTCGTATACGTTTACGCCATCCTCGGTTAAATATAGGATAATTTCGTTGTGGTTGAGACTATCTGGAATGATGGCAACTTTTGAAATCTCCTTAAACGGAGTCATCGCCGGCTTCTCTGTTCCGGTAAGCCATTGTAGTATACCAACAGGAACAGAACACTTAAACTCAACAATAACGCACTTCTTTTTTATAAGGGTATCCCAGTCGGTGTAGTATACATTGTCTGCTGCGGACTGCTCCAGGATTTGTTTCAGATAACTTCCTGTGAAACCATTCCAAATAGCGGAATAGAAAGCATTATCCGGTTCAAGAGGCCAATATACTTCTGTTCCGTCGGAAACGATAATTCTTCCGGGATGAATATAGTTCTTTTTTACTTCCTCCACCTTGATATTTTCTGTTTTAGGCCAAAAGCGCTGTGATGAAAAAATGGAAACCCCCGGGCTTTTGTCCACCCAAAGAATTCCCATCTGTAACACACATAAAAGCAGTAAAAATATCATCAGTATGGATTTTTTAAACTCAAGTGATAGACGCATGTTTTACCCCATTACTGCAATATGTTTTCCACTGACTTTATTATATCCCAAGAACTTTTTAAACTATCCTTAAATATAAAGCTCTCCTCTTCGATTATGATTTCGAAATTGGTTATTTCCAGGTTTTCACCCAACTCAAGAGACTGCCATTCGCTTTTAAGAAATGCGACAACCCGGATAAGGTTGGGATTTTCTTTACCCGAAAACGGCAACCTGAAATTATAGGGCTTCATTAACTTGGCAAACATTTGTTTAGGAGTTCCAAGCAGCTCGCAGGAATCGTCCGTTTGAACAAAAGCCATCACAACTATGGATTCCCCGTTTTCCAACACGACTTCATCCAGTAGCATTGCTGACAAAGTATAATCTTGGTTGTTATAACTTTCTTTACTCTTGTTTATGCAAATGTTTTTGAGGTAAACACCTTCCATTTGGATTTCTCTGTCCTGGAATAAATCTTGGTATTTATTGAATACCGCCTGATGGGAATATTCCTCTATGTACTCGCCTTGAACTGCCTCATCAAACATAACAATATTTTGCATGTTCTCATTTGTTTCAGCAATCATATTCATTAGCGGCGCAGACTCTTCGTCAGCCATAGCTACCACCGAACCCGCTGCCATCATTATCAGAACCAAGAGTATAAACATAAGCTTTTTAGCCATATTAACCCTCCTGGAGAAGCTGTAAAATTTGCTGCGCTTCTGCCGAGTCAAATAATCATAAGTATATTATACACAGATTTTGTTACAAAACTGTTACCGGTGCTTTAAGATGCGGTTACTATTCTTTCCAATCTGTTTGTTATCGGGTCATTCACTATCATGCCCCTTTTCCGTTCTTTCATACCCAATTACGCGAGAAAGGGAGGAAAAATTCTATAATTTAGACTTTGCGCAGAAAAACACAGATTATCTTACCAGTAGATTGATGCAATAGAGAATTATCATCATCGCTGTAAATATTAAAACCATGATCCTATAGATCCGGTAAGAATCTTGCTCTCGCTTCTTTGCGATCTTTCTGTAATTCTTACGCATCTTGTTTGATAATTCGTTCGACTGCTGAATCAATACAGGGCTGCCCGGACTATGACTCAGTTCATCCATTAGTCTTTTCTGGATAGCCGTGTAGACTTTGCTGAGCAGATAGTGTTCCTCTAGATTTGACCTCTTTAGTTTGATAGCCTTTTGAAGCCAACACTCTGCCCTTTCAAAGCAACCAATTTCAATATATGCATTCGCCACGCTAACGGCGACTTGGTCTTTTTGAGAGCCACAGGAACATGCGTCGCTTAATTGCGCATAATCCTGAGCCTTCTGTGAGCTTTCATATATGGCAATGAACCGATAAAAAGACGCCCATTCATCGTTCGGCTTGACTTCCAGCAATTTGGTTAAGGTTAAAACTGCTTCCCGATACGAATTTTTTCGTAACTGTAGCTTTGATTTCAGGCAAAGCATGTCAGGATCCTTGTCATATATCATTTCCCCCTCATCGATAAACCGTTCCATTTTCTCAAGATCGTTTCCCTCGAATGCGCTCTTCACATTTTCACGAAGTTCCAGAAACTTATCGTATTCTATAGGCTTGTCAGTATTAAAACAAGGGAAGCTCGGTGGGTTTTCTTGTTGTAATTGGCTTTGGATATACTTCAATAATTCAGAATATTCGCTGTAGCTGTTTCCCGTTACCTCATGGTCAAACCAGTTGAAAACATGATTGAGCAGCTGCCATACTTCCTGAGTGATATAATGATGATCCGAGAAAAAATGAAGCATTCTAATACCAAGTCGTTCCCTGTTTCCTATATTCCATACCGCTTCATGCTTCAATAGTGTTTTCCAATTTTCTACATTTACTCTGGAAAAATAGTCACCATACAAAGCTTCGGCCTGTGACACAAACAGGTCATTCAGTTCTGTAACATCGGGGGGTTCATAAACATCAAGATCTAACCATATCTTTTTCGGAGGCATGATGGTATCCGGTACAACCTCTATTGTGTCCTCTTCCTCTACTTCTGCAACCTGTGTGGAAAAAGAACGGGGCAATCCATCCTCAGACTCTTGCCCGAGCATTTTGTTTATATTTAGTATTTGGTCAAATGCTTCACGCAGCCTCTGATAACCTACCGGATCATCCTCTGGATGATGAAGCCTCAGCTTTCTTGCGTATGCCTTCTTTACAGCCGACATATCGTCGGTAGGTTCAATTTCAAGAATCTTCCACATGTCCACTAGAACCCCAACCGCCTCTCAACCTCTTCCAGCTTCTCTTTCAACTTCGCTGCAAACACCTTGATCTCCTTGTCATTCTGCCTGGACAGAACATTTTCAAAATCTGCAAGGAGTCTGGATACCCAAGCACGCATTTCACCAAGGGATTCTTCATACAATCGTTCCCCTCTGGAAAGCAACAGCTTATTTTCGGCCCTGTCCCGCGGATGGATTTTCAGCTTCTGAAGCTCCTGCAGCCGTTCTTCAATTTCTTTTGGCGTCATGCTGCCTGGGCTGTTTTCTATAACAATCTTGTGTTTGATGCCTGTTTCCAGGGCAACTGCCTCCACTTCAAGCAATCCATTGATATCGTATGTGAAGCGTACGTCGATCATCTGTTTTCCGGCAGGCGCAGGGGGGATACTACAGCTTAATTCACCGATACGAATATTGTTTTCTACCTTTCGGCTTTCACCCTGGTAAATTTCAAGTTGGATGCATGTCTGATTATCCTCAATCGTTTCAAGAACCTCTGCCCTGCTCACTGGAATCGGAGTATTCCTTTCAATAATGGGAAGAAAGTACCCTCCTTCAAACTGACCGTTTCCCATGTCACGGACGATCTGAACACCCAATGAATAGGGGCATACATCTGTAAGGATTATTTCGTTCAACGATTCATTCCTTTCCTTGAGCGCTGCCTGTATTGCAGCTCCCAAGGCCACGGTCTCATCGGGGTTGATACTTGTATATGGAAGCCGTCCAAACATTTTGGACACTACATTACGTATTACAGGCATTCTTGTCGCCCCACCAATCAGAATAACAGCATCCATATCCTGTGGCTTTAAGGACGCATCTCTCAAAGCTCTCTCTACGGGCTGGCGTAACCGCAGCAATAGATTAGCCACTATCATTTCAAATTTGTTCTTGTCCAAATCCGCTTCATAGCTCTTATCCCCCTGCATCAAGCAGAATTTTGCATCTGAGCCCGCTGTCAGCTGGCGTTTGCATAGCTCAGCATGCTTTTTTAATTTAGTTAGTTCTTTTAGATCCATACTTTGGAGATCGACATTGCATTTCTCGACAAAGTAGGAGGTCAAAGCATCCGTGAAGTCCTCCCCACCAAGAAAATTATCGCCGGCAATGGATTTCACTTCCATAATACCTTCAAACAATTCAAGTATGGAAACATCGAATGTTCCGCCACCCAGATCAAACACGAGAAATTTCGTTTCTGATTCTTTCAGATGAAGACCATAAGCGATGGCAGCTGCTGTGGGCTCAGTGACAAGCCTCTCAACCTTAAGGCCCGCCAGTTCACCAGCCCGCTTTGTAGCTTTTCGCTGCGCATCATTAAAATAAGCAGGCACACTGATAACCGCTTCGTTTACCTCCACTCCAAGATAGGCTTCTGCGTCGGATTTCAGAGAACGGAGCACAAAGGACGACAATTCTTCTGGTTTAAACTTGTAATTCCCTAATGGATATACTTTTTCCGTTCCCATGTACCGCTTGAAATTGGAGGCAGTCATGTATGGATGCGTAATCATTCTCTCGCGGGCTATTTCCCCGACATATATTTCTCCTGAGTCATCGACACTTACAATTGATGGCGTAATACCAGAGCCGAAAACGTTTGGGATAATCCTCGGGCCGTTCTCGGTCCAGATTGCAACCAGACTGTTTGTAGTACCAAGATCAATTCCAATGATATCCAATATGTATACCCCCTGAAACATGGTGATTTTTATGTTTCTGTCTATTTCAGACATTTTTAATATTATCGTGTTGTTTAAACTCTATTTTACATATAGATGCTGATTAAGTAAAGATATGATTTTTTACCTCAATTATCCTTATCGCTTTTTTGCCTTTCATAACGAAACAGAGAGGATTTAGTGCGAATAGGTGTTTGGAATATTATTCGCGGGAATTGATGTAATTTACGGTTAACCTTTTTTCGTGAATTGCATAATATGTATTAGTTCAATCATAATGCAGGGAAGGAGGTGCTTCATGGTGATAGAATATGATTATGCTGAATTGAAGAGTAAGTTGAAGGCAGAGATAAAGGCAGAATTGGAGGCAGAGGTGGAAGCTGAACAGGAAACACGTCAGAAACAGACCAACAAACAAATCAACTATAACTACCTGACACAGAAGCAGAGTCAGGGTCAGACCGCAGAAACCGACGCAGATTCTGATGCGAAGGTGGAGAATGTATCAAAGACTAAAACAGATGTGGATGCTGACGTTAAAGCAAAGATCAAAAACGAGGTGGAAGCAGAGGCTGAAAGCAGTGCTGAAGCAAAGGCAGAAAATCCTGAAAAGAAAACGAAATATTATTAATTAAAACATACGTGCAGTGTGGTATTTTGCCTTGCCACACTGCATATAACATACAGATGAAAAATAACGAGTTCAATGGGCGCATGCGAAGATTTCTCAGCGTAGAAACGGGGTATGTAAAATGGAAACGGATCAAGCGGTTTTGGAAAAAGAGAGCTTGCAATACAATTGCCAGGATTTGGACCAGGAACAGAATATGGATGTAATGCCTGTCCAGAATAACACACAGCGCATACATCTGGTTGTAAACAATGAAAAAATGGATTATTCAGGCAAGATCACCGGTATAACATATTATGGAAGGCAAAAACGCATCGTAAATGATGTGGGAATACTTTTATATTTCGGAAATGAGAGCAACTTTCCGGTTTCCAGAACAAAATCGGAGTTTAATGGTCGTTTCAAACTGGAAGAGTTACCCCCGGGTTTTTATACAATAAGAGCAAAATATGGCGAATCAGAAACCCTGATGCAATGCATCAAGGTTTTGCCCGGTCAGGAAGTATTCCAGGCCCTGTTTTTGTAAACTGGACATCACCCATACAAATTATCCTCGTATATCTACAGTAAAATTAACTGGCTTTATACTACCGCAGAAGAACCGCTCTTTAAAGAATGCATCAGCTGGATAGAGCGCTGTCTGATTCACTTTGTTCATTGCTCCACCACAATTCCGGGCAAAATAATCGTTATCTCGGTGCCTTTGTTTGGCTCGCTTTTTGCCTCTATATGCCCGCCATGGAATTCTGCAATTTCACGGGCGATAGACAACCCCAGTCCTGTGCCTCCCATTTGCCTGGAACGAGCCTTATCAACGCGGTAAAACCTTTCAAAAATTCTTCCCAAATCCTGCTCAGGAATTCCAATACCGTTATCCACAACCGAGATACAGGCATTCTTCTCTCTTCTTCCTACATATACAACGATTTCGCCATAATCAGGTGTGTATTTAATGGCATTCCCCACAATATTGAACAGAAGCTGCTCCAACCTGTCCCAATCACCGGAGATATCCGGCGCTTTTTGGGTCTCAACCATCTTAATCTTCTGATGTTTCTCGTCAGCAGTCATCTTAAGATTTTGGATTACACTTTGTGTCAATTCCGTTGGGGATATTCGCTGCAGGTTTAACTGAATCCCGCTGTCATGCTTGGATAAAAGGAGCAGATCCTTCACGATCCGATCCATCCTGTTGGATTCCAAATAGATTACCTGCAAAAAGCTTTTTGCGGTTTCCGGATCATCAACGGCACCGTCCAGCAGCGTTTCAGAATAGCTTTTTATAGACGTCAGTGGCGTTTTCAGTTCATGAGAAACATTGGCCACAAATTCCTTGCGCATGTTATCCAGTTTCTGTGATTCAGTAATATCCTGGATCACTGTAATAATCCCCTCAACTGTATTTTCCTTGTCCGTAAATGAGGCAAAATTTACCCGGTAGAACCGATCCCGTATTGTTATATTATCTTTGATATCTGCGAGGTTCTCCTCGTCCAGCATATCTGGCAGCGCATATGTAAGGCCTAGCTTATCCATGATTCCTTCAAAAGTCAGGTCTTTGTGTTGTAATTCCAAAAACCGCACTGCTGCTGAATTGATATGAATAATCAGGCCTTCCCGGTTAAACGCAATGATTCCGTCGGTCATAAAGTTCAGTATCAGTTCAAATTTATTTTTTTCGCTGGATATTTCATTGAGCATGCTTTTCAGCTGGCTTGTCATATAGTTAAAAGTTCTTGTAAGTTTCCCGATTTCATCTTCGGATTTTACTTCCAATACCTGTTCGAAGTCGCCGGATGTAATGTTTTCTGCTTTATGCATAATATCGATGATTGGTTTTGTTATGGTTCTGGAAAGCAGAAAACCGATTACAATGGCAACAGCAACCGCAATAAGCATACCGGTAAAGATGACGTTGCTGAATTCACCAATGATTTGTAATGCCTGTGAACGATTGTACTTAAAATATAAAATATAGTCGCCATCTGACAGTGCCTGCCGTTTCACATAATCGTAGAAATCATCTCCTTTGGCCGATCGGGTAAGTTTCTTTTCCTTGCCTTCGTTCTTGTCGTTGATGACAGCCATCAAGTTTTCTGATTTCAAGATTTCATTACGAAAGTCTATTTTATTTTTTTTGTAGGAAACATCCAAGGAATACACTATTTCATGCGTATGCCCATCCAGAATTGTAAAGCTTTTTTCCCTGCCAGCAAGCTGGCTAAGGGTATAGGGATCGTCTTCCAGTTTTTTTATCAGGTTCTGTACCGACATGTTTTCGTTAATATTCAAAACCGCATAATTATCGGTTACTGTATCCTTGAAGTCGTTGTAAAAAATATCCTCCACCTTATAAAATAGGAAAACCCAAATAACAGACATCAGAACAAAGGTGATGGCTACAATTATGATGATCAGTCTCCATTGCAAGCTTCGTAAAAACATTCATATCCCCCGGTGTTTCAATTGGATTTCCGATGATTCCAGCCTATTTAAATATAACAATTTACGCATCGCGATCGAATTGGTCTCAGACATCTCCACACCGGTACAGGCGATGACACTATGGAAGCTGAAATCGGCAGCTTACATAACCTTTCACGCAAGAATAGGTTTTTTACCAGCAGCCTTATGTTAACGAGGGATTAAAATAGTAACCCACTCCGCGTTTTGTCAGAATGTATTCAGGCCTGCTGGGAACCCTCTCAAGCTTTTCTCTCAACCTTCTAACCGTTACATCAACGGTACGGACGTCCCCATAATATTCGTATCCCCAGACCTTTTCCAAAAGGCTTTCCCTTGTAAAAATTTGTCCTGTTTGCATCGCAAGGAATTTCACCAGTTCAAATTCACGCAGGGTAAGCTCGATAGTTTCATCATCTCTTTTAATTTCATAACGGTTCACATCGATGGTTAAGTCCCCGCGGGTTAGAACTTCGCCCTGAACCTTTTGGACATCTTCAACAACCCGCCGTAGATTTGCCTTCACCCGAGCCATCAGTTCCCTTGGACTGAAAGGTTTCGTAATATAATCATCTGCACCGAGCTCCAGCCCAAGAACCTTGTCTACTTCCTCTTCCCGTGCTGTCAGCATCAATATAGGCGTATCCAGCGTCTGCCTGATTTTTTTGCATACCGTGAACCCGTCATATTCCGGGAGCATAATATCCAAAAGGATCAGGTCTGGTTTTTCCCGTTCAACCATTTCCAGTGCCTGTCTTCCGTCATATGCTTCAATGGTGTCAAAACCCTCTTTTTTCAGATTGAATTTCAAAATATCCACTATATTTTTTTCATCGTCAACAATCAGTATTTTTCTTTTCATATTTGCACCTGCTTTTCACTTTTTATGTTACTTTTTAAATTTAATTGGTAAAAACATAATATACGCAATATTTTGCTGTTTCAACCGGGCAGGCCTAAGGAATGTTATTATATCCCTCTTCAGAATCAATATAAAACGGAAGTACACAAATGAATCCGGTTAATTCTATTATAACAGATTTTTGTATCTTTAATAGCATTTTATCTTCTTTTTCCGTTGAAGGAGGTCGTAGGGGTGAGAAAGTTCGTTTTATACATGCTCATCAAAGGAATGCAGTTACGAATGAATTATCTCATACAAGTAAAACAATATAATTTACAAAGCAAAGAGATACTACGGTACAGTAATCTGCTGGATAAACGCATCAATGCTTATCAAAAGCTGTACAGGCTACAATTCAACCGCACCCACATTTAATTTGGAATTGAATGGAAAACACCTCCCAATCAGCGGATTGAAACCGCCGCTGATGGGTGTGTTATAGAGCACGAAATGTTGCTATTATTCGTAGCGTAGCGCTTCGATAGGATCGAGGTCCGCGGCTTTTTTTGCAGGATACACGCCAAAAATCAGACCCAATGCAACCGATATTGTAAAAGACAAGATAATGGTCTGAACATCAACAGCAGGCGGGATATAAATAACACTTGAAATAACATTCCCGTTCAGAACACCCAGAAAGATTCCAACCATCCCGGCAATTCCGGTCATAAGAATGGATTCCAACAGAAACTGGATAACAATATCTCTTTTCTTGGCCCCCAATGCCTTTCGAATCCCTATTTCCCGAATCCTTTCGGTAACCGACACAAGCAGGATATTGATAATACCTATACCGCCCACAATCAGTGTGATGACAGCAATTACCAGCAGAACCGAGGTAATTACGCCGATTACACTTGAAAACATTTTTTGCACATCGTCCATAGACTGGAGATAAAAGCAGTCTTCTGACCGGTGTGTCCTCTCGAGAAGACCAATTATTTTGTCAGTGACCATTTTGACATCCGCTTCTGGGTAAATTGAAAACATTATGGTACTCAGCCGCTCATTTCCTGTAATGGATTGAATGGTTTTTATCGGCATAAAGACTATCGCAGGCATTTGATCTCCGGCCATTTCGGTGAGAAAGTCATTTTCCATGCCGAGAACTCCGACAACCTTAACCTTGATATTATATCGACCTAAGCGCAGGCTCAGTTCCTCTCCCACAATATCAACCCGGTTAAAATACCTTTTCGCAAAGCTTTCATCCACAACCGCAACCTTTGCCCTGGCTGTGTCATCAAAGCTGCTGATAAACCGACCAGCGACCAGATCCACAACCGCAAAATTCCTGTATTGGCTTGTTACACCACTAATCATAGCATCCCTTGTGTCAGAATCTACCCTTAATTGCCCGAACCCTTGATCAAGTGTTGTAATGTTTTTGATTTCAGGAATGTTTTCTTCCAGCAGATTGATGTCCTTAAGGGTAAGCCACTCGTTCTGAGTAATATCACTCCCCTTATTGTAAATATTATATGTATTGGCTCCGATTTTTTCAAACTCGCCTACAATATAATTCTCTGTTGCATTCCCCAACGCCATTATGGCGATCACCGAAAATACACCCATTACAATACCCAGCATGGTCAAAAAGGAGCGCATTTTATTTGATTTCAAGCTATCGAAAGCCTGTTTGAACAATTCCAATAAAATCATTTTTCTACTCCATTATCCTGATTCTGTCTCCATCACCGTAGCTTGCCTGTGGATCTGCCACAACCACGTCCCCAGCCTTCAGACCGTCCACTACCTCTACATGCATATCCGAATAGATACCCAAAATAACATACTGCTTTCTCATCGTCATTTTTTCTGTGTCGATCAGGAGAACATATTGTTTTCGATCCCTTTCATCAATAAAAATATTATATTCAGCAACCACGACGTCATTCTTCTCTTGAGTAATGATGTCACAGTCAACGTTTAAGCCAGGTTTTAGAACACCTTCGGTGTCATTCGGGGCAATGCTGACTTCAACAACAGTTTCTGTGCCGCTTGCTGTTTGAATTCTGGTCGCTATCGGTGCGACAGCGGTAACCTCTCCAGAAAGCTTTAAATCATCCCCCAGGGCCTCCCCGGTTATCGTAACCTGCTGCCCTATGGCAATGTCTTTTGTATTGAACTCACTGACTGCGGCGGTTATCTGCAGGTTTTCTGCATCAATTATCGTAAAGGCTGGCTGTCCGGTATATGTGTATCCGCCTTCAATCACATTCACTTCCGTCACAAACCCACCAATCGGTGCTTTTTCAAGATTCCTGATTTTGTTTAATTCTTTTCTGATGTCGTCAATCTGTGAACTTAACAGTTCTATGTTTTTAATCTGTGACTGTATATCCAGATCCAGGCCCCCTACACTGGACTGATATGCTTTTTCCGCATTTTCAAAACTGAGCTGTGCGTTATCCACCACAGCCTCTACATCCTTTGCAGCCTTTTCGTACTGATCAAGCTGCGTTTTGGGAATGATCCCCTTTTCGTAGAAACCCAGCTGTTTATTATACTCGTCCAGTGCTGTTTGGTGGTTCTCCTGTGCCTGCTCCAGTGCTTTTTTTGCTGAGGCCAACTGCGCTTCAAGTGATAGTAAATTCTGGCCAGACTCCAGTTTTTTCAGCGTAATGGATTGAATTTCCTTTTGCACTGCCAGCCTATCCATTTCATCTTCAAGGCTGGAAGTGTCCAGAACAATCAACTTATCTCCCTTTTGTACAGAATCATTTTTATTCACCAGCACTTTGATGACACGAAGCGGTGTATCAAAGAAAACCTGGGACTTGTTCACCTCTTCTACCATGCCTGGTGCGGTTACATAGGAGGTGACGCTTCCCGTCTCAATTGTAACAGCCTTAACTGGTATAGCATTACGCGCAGACGTACCCGACATTATGGTAGGCTCTGAATCTTTGCTGATACTGAAATATATCATACCTGCTATTGCAGCAATTACGATAAGAGCGATTAAAAATTTCTTCATCGATTATTCTCCTTTTGAATCCTGTTATAAACCCGGGTAAGATCCCTGCAAACTGTTCTGAACCCCGGCAAGTAAAGAAGTGAACCCGGCACTTGCAAGCAAAACAACTACGAACAGAACAGCTGTCATTATGTATGATTTTTTTCTGCTTACACCACCGGTATAAACAAACCCAATTCCAAACAAAATGAAGGCCCATACGTTAAAAATTTCAATGCCGGATGCCAGCCCATAAAGAAAGGTTCCGTTCATTTCCGGAGCAAGGAACGTCGCAAGGGAGGTTACCATAGGTGCTGTCATATTTCCCGTATAATACATGCATGCTGAATTGATCAGCTGACCAAAAATGAAGATTAAGAAGATATACCCAACCATGGAAAAGTATTTTTTCATGCCCTTTTCACACTTTACCAGACGAAACATCGCATAAAGGATCAATGTTGCAAAAAGCCAGACCGCTATATAGCCAAAAGGCATAGCTATAATAGTACCTATCATAAGGGCTTTCGCAGTTTGCTCTATTTCACTTGGTGCCACACTCATCCCCGCGCTTTTATATGCATTGTACAAGGTATCTATTTGTACCTTTTCTAAAGGCTCCCATAAAATTAACTGTAAAGCGATTACTCCGATACATATAAGGATGATCGGAAAAAGAATGGTGGGCTTCTTTTTAATAAATGAAAACAGTTTTGAGGGCGAAAATAGCAAATTTCCTATTCTCTGGAATATGTTCATTCTTTCCGGAATATTTAATTCTGCTGTTTCCACAGTGTCTGTTCCGTAATACATTTTGACATCCTCCCTTGCTATACTATTTTTTCCTGATAGATTAAATTCTGCTGGATCATCGCATCCAGAACGTTTAGTGCATCCAGCGGCTCTTTCACCTTTTCGTCCTTCAAAACCAAGCCATCCCTAAAGGTAACAACCCTGTGAGAATGCTGCGCAATGTCGGGTTCATGGGTTACCAAAATAATAGTTACCCCTTCCCGATTCAGGTTTTGAAAGATCGCCATAATCTCTTCGCCGGATTTGCTGTCCAGGTTTCCTGTAGGCTCATCAGCAAGCAGTATGGATGGATTGTTCACCAGAGCCCTTGCAATAGCCACCCTTTGCCTCTGTCCGCCTGACAACTCATTCGGTTTATGATCCATTCGGTCAAGCAAATCCACTTTTCGCAAAGCTTCTATGGCCTTCTCCCGTCTCTTTCTTGCCGATTCACCAGCATAGATCATGGGTAATTCAACATTTTTCAACGCCGTCATTCTGGGCAACAGGTTAAAGGTTTGAAAGACAAATCCTATCTGCGAGTTTCTAATTTTCGCCAGCTCGTGCTCGGATAAAACGGTTATGTCGATATTGTTTAATGTATAGGTTCCTTTCGTCAATCTATCAAGACATCCGATGATGTTCATCAGTGTGGACTTACCCGATCCGGATGGCCCCATAATGGAAACAAACTCTCCCTCTTCCACGCTGAAATCGATCCCTCTTAATGCCTCAACAGAGATTGTTCCTGTTCTATAGATCTTCCATAGATTTTCCATAAATATCATACTTGTATCCACCTGTCCTGTTCACATTCATATTATATTGTTTCCGGCTGGTTAGCAACATGGACGACTAGATATTTTTTTAACAAACATCTTCAATCAAGCTCTTCCTTTTTCAGATCTAAATACGTTTGTCCGTTCTATTAGTCTGATGCATTCTAAAACCGATTGACTGAGCGCCTGCGCGAATTGTACGCCAAAACAAGGTTCCTATCATAACCGGGGCAATACATGAATAAATAAATGGTAACACAAGAGCTTTACCATTTATGGAGTGTTTTTATGTGCAAAGAAATACAGGGGGATGAAGCCCGGATGGCAGCAGTTTATGTATGCAGCAGCGAAAGCCTTGGCCCATTTTTTAACAAGACACCGCTTCCGCTATGGCTGCCGGTTGTCATCTCCTGCAACAAGAACATCCTTCATATCGAAATCAAGCCAAAACTACAAAAAGCTGTGGAACAAATTAAAAGATGCGCTACAGAGACTCAGATAACTTCCTGCCGGCTGATTCATATGGATAATAACAAAGGAAAAGTCTTCTTCTCGGGTTTTCTGATCGAAAACATTGATTACCTGGATACTGAGTCTGGTGTTAACGATAGCCAGGGGAAGCTCGGCTTTGTTTCGATGAAAATTCCCTTTGAGTTTAGCACGGATATTGAATACTACCTTCCTCCCAGGCTAAAGAAAGCAGATTCCATGGTTTCCGTGGAGTTGCCTCCAGGTAAGTTTACGCCCGAGCCAAACTTTACTTTAGGGACAAAACCGAATTCACAGGATTTTCTGCAGTGTGAAATCCTGAACATCCATGCGCGGGAGGTCAACTTTTGCACGGGTTTGAACCCGAATGAAACGGCCATTGAATTGATCCTTTCCATCTCGTTCCTGTTGACGCAAAAACAATGTGTTTATCTTCGATGAAATTAGCCAATCACGCGCAAGCATAGGTGTACCGCAGCGTCATTCACGAATGCACCCGTGGAAGATTCTTATTAAACCCGCTGGATCAGAATAATTTGGTTTCGCAAATTGTATAAATTATGTCACCTTCGATGGACATGTACATATTATATAGTAGGAATACTGGACTCGTTCCATACATCAGAATTTATGGAGGTGTAACACTTGATTGGAGAAAGTATCAGAGATTGCGGAGTTATAAAAGCCGTCACATTACCGGAATGCACGAGTACGATGGGAAAACCGGATGGCCTGAGCGGTCCCCTCACGGGAAAAATACCTGTAGTGCTCGCAGAACCGGTTGTACAGGTAGTCATTGAAGCATGCATTGACCTTCCCGAACCTGTATTTGAAATCAAAAGAATTAAGAAGAACCTTTTTATTACGCAATGCAAGCTGATTGACATTGGAAAGATGGGAAAAGGTAAACTATTCCTTGCCGGATTTGTCCGTAAAAACATTGAATACGCTACTCCCGATAAAATATGCAAGAAAGACGGAATCAGTGGCGATATAAAACATTTAACCGTTAACGTTCCGTTTACCTGCGTAACAGAAATTTGCTATTTCTCACCGCCCCATATTACATTCCAACCCACGGCCAAACAGGCCGCTTACAGCATTGACTGCGAAGGAAAAAGTATTTGTGGCGGAAAAACCATCATTGGGCGTAAAGCATGCGAAGATGCCTTTGAAGCACAGGAATTCTTCAACGAACCTGTTTTTTGTGAACTGGAAGAAGCGAAGTTTTTCGAAAGCGACATTCACGAGTGCTGCTATCCGGTTGACAGCGATATGCCCTGGGAATGCAAATTCCAGAAGCTAACCGAGAAGATGGTCATTCTCGTCAAGCTTAAAATACTTCAAAAGCAACAGGTTCATATTGGTGTTGCTGAAAAGAAAGAATCATTCAAAAGATACTCCTAGATAAAAGTGATAAGGTTTCTGCTTAATATGATGCAACATATTAACAGTCTGTTCAATATATTCGTAATTCAAAACGAGTCTTTGCTGGCGGCCAATTCACCAAAAAGGCCGTACTATTCCTTCAAACCGAGGTGAGTTCCAATACTCGCCTTTTTTTGATGCTGTTTCATCTGTAACATATCTACACAATGAGCCTTGAATTCAACTCGTGGCCTGAAATATAAACAGATGTTCAAGCACCCCAAAGCCAGGTAATTTCTCGCATACGGGCCATTCCAGCGAGGCTGGCTTCAACCGCCGAACCGAACGTCATGGCAATAAAGTAACGGGAGAATTCAATGACGGTTTCTACCACTACATTATTCCCCCTCCATTTGATAATTCAGATACCGCTTCTTGATCTCCTTTGTTTTACCCTGTGCAATAGGGACAACAGCCCTGGTTTGCAAAGTTATCTGATGATTTTCGATGGTATCCACATACTGCATGTTCACAAGATAGGAACGGTGAGGTTTGATAAAACATCCATATTTCATAAGCTTATCGCAAACAGAGGAAAAAGACTCACTGCATTCTGTTATTTTGCCCGAGCGTAGATGATACAACACATCCCTGCCGAGAACCTCAGCAAATACCAAATTGGAGATCAGGATTTTCTTGATGCCTTCACTGCTCTTTACGACAATCGCATCGTCATCTTTTTCGGCCTTGATCTGCTCCAGCAGCTCGTCAAAGGTGACAAAAAATTTCTCCTTTGTCACAGGCTTTAGAATATAGTTGATGGCTCTCACCGAATAGCTTTCAAAAGCAAAATCAGGTGATGAGGTAAAAAACAGAATCGGCGCGGTTTTGTCAAACCCACGCACTTCCTTCGCCACATCCATGCCCGTAAAGCCAGGCATCATGATATCCAGGCAGTATATATCAAACCGCTTCCCTTTTGTCAGACAAGAAATTAACTCAAACCCATTCGGAAATGCGGCATATTCGCAGTTCAAATTTCTTGATACCCTGTATTGATCGAGGAGCTGTACCATATTGGAAAGCTCATCAATATTATCATCACAGACAGCAATTTGCATCCACATTCCTCCCCTTACAGATTCAATTACCCAAGTTCAGTTTACCATAAATGTCGATTCTTCGACATGTTTCGTGTTAAAATAATATGTTTTGTGCAGCGAATTATTTCTCCACGAAGATCTCTGACAAGTTGAGCAGAAGGGGAAGGAGAGGGGGGAGGGAAAGCTTGATTACAGGCCTAGTGGTACTCAAAGGATTCAATAACTATAACCCCCATGGCCTCATTATAGGAAAACATATATGCGTCAAGCACATGCCCCACTTCGGCGTTAGCCTGTAGAACCAAATCGTTGATATCCTCTTCGGTAACCGAAGAATCGTTCATCCTGAACATGCAGCTTGATCTTCCCCAGAGCAAAGCCTCCTTTAAGGCTTTTTTCAGTGCATCTGCATCCTGGAGTATCAGATTTTCCTTTACGAAATAATTCTCTCTGGTTTCGGTGCAGGCCGGATAATCCTCTTGAACCCAAATATGTTCCTTTGCCATCTCTTCATCGGTAAGGTTGAAATAGTCATACCGTATAACCTTGTTTGGTGCGTCACCAGTGATCGGATCATCCCAGGTAGTGTCCACATGGTATAATACACCGTCTATGGCCACGATATTCCATGCATGGGACAGACCATCGCCGGTTCCGGTTACCATGCGGCATGGTACGCCCGCCCTGTTCAAAAGCAGCACCATCAACTCGGCATAAGCCCCGCAGACAGCTTTCCCCGTATTCAGTGCACCAAAGGCATGAAAGGAGGAATCCGGAGGGCTGGGACTGGTATCATATTGCAAGGCGATAATGATAAAGTCGTGAATGGTCTTCACTTTTTCATAATCGCTCATCCCGGGCTGGATAATATCATCAACCAGTTGCCTTACCCATGCTTGCAGTACAGCCGCATCCTGTTTGCTGTTCGTATACCGGGGGCTGATAACCAGCGTGTGCTCATCACCTTCCAGCCAAGATTCAATTGAATAACCAGCCACAAAAACCCCGGACTCATGATTAGCCCGCTCCATCAGAATTGTCCCATATTTTGATAACTCCGATTCAGCAAAGGTTTTGCCGAATGGAAGCTCAATTTTTTCGTCATGGTTCTTCAGACCATCCACAAGTTGTGGAAGAATAGAATACCATCGATTGATCGGGTTCAAGTTCTCGGCCTGCAGTAAAACCTCCAGGCTTTCACCGGAGATCATTCCCTGCTCGTGCAAAAATACCAGCAGTGGCTCTCGTCTGGTTTTATGGTTCAGAAACATCGCTCTCCACGACAACTCCGAAAGACGCTGCCGCAAGAAAGCTGCTTCTTCGCTGAAGCTCTCTCCGGGGAGTAAAAGCCCTGTTTGGCGTGCGGTCTGTTCCACTGTGTCCCATGTAAAATCCAACCCGTTTTTGTCACTGTACCCCAGTGCCCGCAGTAAAAACGTAAGGTAGGCTTTTTCATTGATGGGCAGGTTAGACCCATACAGGTTGTTGCCAATGCCATTCGTCAGTCCATTCTCATACAAATATCCAATATACGGGCTTGCCCACGGGGAAACATCGGTAAACGGATGACTGGATTGCACAGTTAAAGCTTCCTGCTCGGCCCCTAACAGGCGCACGAGCATGGCCGCACCTTCCATACGGTTTGCTGTTCGCTCCAGCATCAGATCCCCACCGGTTCCACGAAGGACATTCAATATGTTAAGTGCCTGCGCAGATGGAATCCTTTGAAGACTTGACAGATCCATATCGGTGAAACGCCCATTGAAAGAGGCTGTGGGAAGCAAATGAGATGGGTAAAGAATATCAAGCGGCCTTTCCTGTGCAAGAACCCCCGGTATGCATTGTAATAACAATAGAATCGCAGTTACTCCAGCCACCATGGCTTTATATACTCTTCTCTTCATTAAATTCACCTCTACTCAACATCTTATGTGCCGATCTGCTTCTTAAGACCTTCACAGGACCTAATAACCAAAACCTAAAGGCAAGCCTTAGGTCACAATGATAACATACCAAAAAAACCCCGTCAAACCATTGGATTAACAAGGTGATTGGGTAGAGGCAGGGGTGATGTTTACATCATATATATTTGAGAGATAGATGTACATAACGGCAGGGGTGCTGGGAGCATTTGATAAACAATTGCAAAAAGAAGAGGAAGCAATTGCTTCCCCAATATTTTTGCGGATTTTTTTCTTTTCAACAAAGTGCTTGCTCGGTTGGTAGAAACAAAGTTTCCATATTAAAACTTAATAGCAACCTTAAGATCACCATGTTTTCCAGTTGAATACTCAAAAGCTTTTTGCCAGTCTTCAATCTCAAAAACACGTGACACCACGCCTTCTGTCTTAAGTTTCCCGTTTGCAATATTCTCAATCACAAATGGATAGGAATACGGAGAAAGGTGCGAACCTAAAACATCAAGTTCTTTTCTATCCCCGATAATGGACCAGTCTACAGTTGTTGGCTCACCGAATACTGAAAATTCTACAAAACGTCCGAGTTTGCGAATCATTGAAAGGCCCTGCACTACAGAAGAAGGATGCCCGGTTGCTTCCACATAGATATCACACCCATAACCATCCGTCATATTCATAACCTTTTCAACTACGTTTTCAGTACCGGGGTTCATAACAATGTCCGCTCCGAATTCCTTGGCTTTGTTCAGCCTTGAATCTATCATGTCCAAAACGATTAATTTCGCCGGGCTTTTCATGCGGGCATAAGTAATCATACCAAGACCCAGAGTACCTGCACCGGCAATAACTACTACGTCCTCGCACCCGATTTGAGCCCTGTCGATGCAATGTTTTGAGCATGCATATGGTTCAATGAGCAAGGCTTTTTCCAACGGTAAATCTTTGGGAACCTTTGATATGACCGATCCTTTTGGCAATCTGACATATTCCGCCATACCGCCATTGAGACTGTTAAAAAAACCAAAAATTTTGTGCGGCTGACACATCCAATACTGCCCTCTTTTGCAGAAACGGCACTGACCACAGGGAACAATCTGATCGGCTGCCAAACGTTCACCAACTGTAATATCCTTTACATTCTCTCCTACTGCGACAGCAGTTCCAACGAATTCATGTCCCGGTATAAACGGCGGTTCAACCCAGGAAGGCTGGTTTTCATCACCCCAAAACATCGCTGCCCCGTGCTTGCATTTCAGATCACCCGCGCATATACCGCAACCTTCTGTCTTGATAATCACATCATTAGGTCCGCAATCTGGCACTGGGTAATCGGCTATCAGCCGAAAATCCGTTGTGCTGAATGCAACCAACGCTTTCATCGTTTTTGGAATAGTATACATTGTTGCCTCCTTAAAACCATATTCCTATACCCCTTCTTGCTTTTCATAACATTTTATCAAATAATTGATTTAATCGCCCGAAAATAATTCCTTATGCATGTAACAAACACAAACATACGGAGCATATATAAAAGCAAATGCTCCGTATGTTTCCGATTTTCTATTGTGTAATATTATTTATAGTTATTATCATAGAATTTTTGAAGTCCTT
>JAAYKJ010000050.1 GCA_012522505.1 Clostridiaceae bacterium | reverse complement strand
GAAAGCCTGCGGGCATTTAAAGTCTTCAATCCTTTCATTTTATACCCTCCGGCTCATTTGAGGCTCCGCCCTTTTTTACCCATTCGTCGATGTCCGCGGTTTTGAAACGCCAAAGTTTTCTTACCTTAGGATCAGGTATACTGCGCTGAGCAACCCAATGCATGACCGTGTGGAGCTTTATGCCAAGATAGTCACAAACTTCTTGCAGGGATATCGCTCTATACTGATTTATGTTTTCTGCCATTGATAACACCTGCCCCATTCTTACTATGAATCTATTATATCAACAGACGGAGATTATTTCGCCTATATTTGTTGTTGTGAGTACCATTGTGTATTATCTCTCAAACATGAACAGAAAATAACGAACAAATAAAGCAAAAATGTTGTGAATTGCATCAATCAACTTACATTCCACATAAATGATACCGCGGATTGATACAATTTATCTTTCTGCGGTATCTTCTTTTCACGTTCTGATATCACCGTATATCAAGGCTTACTCGCTGTTATCGGGCGGTATGTAACCACACCTTCCCAAGTGAACTTTGTCCTTTTCCAACCATATTTGAGGTGGTGGGGGATATAGGAATTGAACCTACGACTTCTACTATGTGAAAGTAGCACTCTTACCGCTGAGTTAATCCCCCATCAACTATATTATATCTCTTTTTTGCTTCATTTCAATGATTTCTTTTAAAGCAGTCATTTTTAAGAGGAAGAAATGTCCCCCACCTCCGCCCTCTCCTTACACCAAATCCCAAGCTTTGGGTTTTGGTATTCTGCGCATTTAAGAAAAATAAAATGAATGTCTGGAATTTCAAGGCATCTATGATATGATGAATAAAGTGAAATATATCTTTGGATATGGAGTGAAAAATATGGATAATCAATCTATCCTATGGTTTTTATCACTGGCAGAAAAGCTAAAATGTAATCTTCGTCATTCCTGGACTTCTTCAGGCCGCCGGGAAAGCGTTGCAGAGCACAGCTGGCGTTTATGTATTTTTTCCTGGCTGTTTCGCAGTCATTTTCCAGAACTAGACATGAATAAAGTCCTGCTAATGTGCCTTTTTCACGATATCGGAGAAGCGGTAACAGGTGATATTCCCTCCTTTCAAAAGACAAACAAACATGAAGATGCTGAAACAGAAGCAATTGATAGTATTTTAAACATGCTTGATCCCGCAATGAGAAATGAATTATCAGTACTGTTTAAAGAAATGCAAGAGCAAAACACAAAAGAAGCCCGCTTATTTAAAGCGCTTGATAAAATGGAAGCAGTACTTCAGCACAACGAAGCCCCCTTGGAAACCTGGTTACCACTGGAATATGAATTAAACTTAACATATGCTGATGAAAATGTTAAGGAATTCCCAGTGCTTGAAAGCTTTCGAAACGAACTGCGGGAGATGACGCTGGAATTGATTTCATCGGGTGAAACCAGATAAAAAACCGCTGAAAGAGTCTATATTCTCTCAGCGGTTCGTATGATAAGATTCGGGGAGAATCTTGTTTTTGAAAAAGGATTTTACCCGTTATTCACTTCGGGGATCGACTAAGGTATCATTTTATTCGCCATGATATCCGTTCCCTATGCTTTAACAAAGGGGTATTGATTACTCGCTAAATCATTTGTTTCTATTCTTTTTTGAAACAGAGGAACCAATCGAGGCAATACTGATCATCACCTTGGTTTTCCATTCTGGATTTTGCAACTCCACAGGATCCAGGTGGTGGAACAATCACATCATCACCCGGTTGCCAGTTGGCAGGAGTAGCGATTGAATCCCTGTCGGCTTTCTGTAGGGCCAAAATGATTCTCTTGATTTCGTCAAAATTTCTGCCTGTGGATGCGGGATAGTATAGAATGGTTCTTATTATCGCTTTCGGATCGATGATAAATACTGCACGGACTGCCTGGGTATTGGACTGCCCCTGAATCATTCCGTATTTGTTTGCTACTTCCATACGAATATCTTCAATCAGCGGGAACTTCACTTCAACATCTTTCATGCCGTTCCATTCCAACTCTTGAATTTTTCGAAGCCATGCGATGTGTGCATACAATGAGTCAACAGATAGGCCGATCAATTCTGTGTTCAATGCCTTAAACTCCTCGGCCATGGTTGCAAAGGTCATAAATTCAGTTGTACAAACCGGTGTGAAATCAGCAGGGTGGGAAAAAAGTATAACCCATTTACCTTTGTAATCTTCTGGGAAGTTTATCGTACCCTGTGTTGTTACAGCCTGGAAGGCAGGAGCTTCGTCTCCAATAAGCGGCATTCTTTGAATATTTTCTTTTTCCATAATTCATCTCTCCTTAATCAATCATTTGGTTTGGGCTTTCTGTTTATATTGATACCCATTACATAACGATACTAAACACATTTTTATATTTATTTCTTGTTTGTATTTATTACATTCTATTTCAATGAATAAAAAACAGCCGAAATATCCGTGATATTTCTGACTGCTTTAACGATTTATAGCAAGAAGTCCCCCATCCTCCAAGCTTCATTACTCACTTTCCAAGATGCCCCACATCTTTAGTTGGTGGGAGGACATCAAGCAGTCATAAGCTATATGTAATATCAAATGTTCTGAAACATAATGAGGATTCCTGCCACAATGATAAGTCCCAAAAGAGCTAAAAGAAAAACCTTAATAGCGCTGATAGGGGCCTCCCCTTTCACTTCCCCCGTTTGCCCGTTCACAAGAAATTTGTATACTTTACCCTTATAACGGTATGCCGACATCCATATCGGCAACAGGATGTGCTTAAAGGTAACTTGAGAATATGATGTCCGGATCTGTAAATTTCGAACTTCATCGGCTACGATCCGGTTGCGGATCATGCTGGTCAACTTTGACTGGATGATGGATTTGGCCTCATCAAATCCTTGTTCCAGTCCAACACTATATTTTTCTGCCAAAAACCCTGTAAGGTATTCGTTTTTGTATGGAACCAACTCATTCAAATGAAAGGGCTCCAGCCTTCGGATCAGGTTTTTCCCTTCCGTTCTTGAGGCACATACAAGAACATCATCAAAAAAGTGCCGGAACGAACCGGATTTCGACGACCATCGGGTTTTCCTCACCTGTCTTTGCTCCGAGCGCCGTTTACCGTTGTTGTCGGTAACCCACACCCTTTCTGTGACATAATAATATGTCCCTCTGTCTGCTGTGTATAAAGAATGGGTATCTGCATCATATGTCCAAAATGGGATGTACACGCCATTGATTTTTTGTGCCCGCGCCAACTCCTTTAAATTGTTTGGTGACAGCCAGTGCTTCTTAAGCCAAAGCCTGAACTTATCCATTGCTTCCTTTTTATCTATCTTAAAGGGAAGCAGGGTTTCGGGCTTTATTATATCTTCATCGGATTGGTTACGGATATGGATGGAACCACAAAAAGCACATTCAGTAGTTAACTGGTTTTCGTTAACTACTGTTTCGGCTCCGCAACTGTCACAATGGATTACGGTAGTTTTCCCACCCCAATCCCTTGATGCCTTTTCACGAGCAGTTTCCAACGGATACTCGAGAATAACCGGATATTCATCCTGCGATATTTCAATAGCATTCCCGCAATAGGGGCAGGAGAGACTTTGTTTATCTACACTAAAAGCCAGGTCAGCGCTACAACCAGGGCATTTAAATTGTTGAACTTTTTCACTCATTGACAGACCCCCACAATCTATACAGGTGCTCCACACGCATTACAGAACTAAGCTACTTGCCCCGTTGCACTTTTTATACGGGATTACCTGTGCCTTTTTCCCAGAGACAGAGCACTCTGTATACTATAATATACCAATCGTCTGTTTTGTACAAAGAAAATTACGCGATAAACCGTTGATGAAAGAAGCGTTCACTTAGGGATTGAATAAAAACTAAAGTGAACAGCTTCAAGCGGGACAAAAAGAACCAGTCACAATCAAGTGTAAATGCTTGTTGTGGCTGGTTTCATTCTATAATAAGGTCTTCATATATCCAAGAAACTGGTCATATTGACCTTCGGAAAGTGACGGCAATTCACTATCATAAATGCGAAGTTGTTTTATCAGAGATTTACGAATGTTAACACTATCACGTTGCAGTTCCTGAGCAGAAACAAAAGCACCAGTACGTAGTTTTTCCGCCAAACCTAAGTCTGCAATAACGGTAATCGTATCATCGGGAATCACTCTGAATTTCCTTGCAACATCAACAAATGCGTGTCTACTTTCATATTTACATATCTTATAAGGAAATCCGCCCATTTCTTTGCATTCCATGTCAAAACTTTCACTCACTGCATCAAGCGGATTTTGAAAGTCCTGAGCTTCGTCACTTGGCAACTACATGGACCGCCCCAATCATAGTGACAACAGCAGTTCAATTTTTCGAAACAATCGCAAGCAATCTCCCTTCAAAACTACGAAAGCTCCACCAACTACCCGGTGATGCTCTACAACAATCTCCTCTGGTTTTTCTCCGTCAAGAACCAATGCTTTTCGTAGGATATCAACTGTCTGAGAAATGATATTTGTATATGGCATTACAACAAAAATGTGACGTAAACCATTCTCGGAAGCCGATTTCAGCATATGCGCCATTACTGCTGTTGTCTTACCGGTTCCAACCGGACTATCACAGTACACGAGAAATTCTTCTGTGGCTACGTTTCTGCAGTAATCGTAGAGTTCGCTGCGCAATTGATTGCGTTCTGACTGAGAATTGTCTGAATCTTTCTGTAAATCTCGGATATAACAATCCAGTTTCTTCAGCCGTTCTTCCCAACGTGTTTCAGGACGAAACAGTTGTTTCCTCGCAGTATCCGAATAGTCTGCGTCAACAAGGCAGCTCAAAAGGATACGATACTCCATTGATGACAACTTTGGAGTAGTTTTGTCCGATGTTTGCTCAGTACTGAAGCCGGTTTCCTTACCATGCAAGTCCAGATACTCTTGGAGGTGTGTATCGCTGTCACCCATTGCTTCCGGAAAGCGAAACGGGGATAATTGTGTCTTTTGATCCATAAGATTAGGTAGCCCTGGATAATGATGAGCATAAACAAAAGTAGCCGAAGGATGTTCTGGTTTACAGCCGATCAGATGCTTAACACCCGCATCTCGATGCTCTATAGGAAGGTGTGCGGATTCTGTTTTGTCTGTAAGTACATCTGGATTTTTAACAGATAACTTACCCAAATAATGATAGAATGCTTCGTTTTTTATAAGTTCAAGATAATAATCCGTTTTATCTTGATTAACATAACGAAAAATATCTATTAGATTATTACATGCGCGATTAACCACCCCAGTTACATGTTCACCGTATAACTGAGGTGGTTT
>JAAYKJ010000049.1 GCA_012522505.1 Clostridiaceae bacterium | reverse complement strand
TAGAAGTAAAAAACATAAAATAAATGCGTAAGCATCATTCCAACAAGCATCAGGTATAGAATTTTTAAACTTTTCCCCACCAGTCTTTTCTTTTTCATAAATAGAATATACCCACTTGTATACGGTTGAATCACCAAGTTATGGAATTGACACCAATAATTTTTGCTTTGGCAAAGCCAGATTTCAGGAGAGAGGAGACAAAACTCTGATACTTCTTCCAAAAGGCATACATGCTATAACGTCTTGCGTTGTAGTGCCAGAAAAAAGACATCGGGGGAGGCAGGCTTTTTCGTAAAATTCACAGAGAAAAATGCGGCCGATTGTTGGCCGCACCTTTCTGAGATATCAGCTTCACCCGCTTTTCAAGTGCTATCTTTTGAAAAAGTTGTTCAGAGCATCCTGCAAAATGGGCTTCGCGGCCTCCACCGCCTGTGCTACGGTTGCGGTTTTGTCAACAACAATCGGGTCCCAAACGGTTTCACCAAGATCAAATCCGGATAAAGAGTTCCACAGATCAAGCTTTAGTGTTCTTCCACACTCGAATGCCAGTTCAACATCCTCTTCGGTAAGGAAACAGCTTTCAAACCAGCTGGCATCATCTCGATATCCGGTTTCTCCATTATGCCAGTTCATGTATTCTTCAAAAATCTGTAACACCTTTTCGGGTTCTTTCACACCGACAGGCACAAAATACCAGTTCCCGGAAACCGGGCTTGTAGGCGTCTCGTCACCGCTTGGACCGGTGGGGTAGGGCACCACATGAAAATCAAATGGCAGCGAACCGCCCTCGTTGGTGGCAGCATCTATTTCCTGTTTGTTCAGCCATGCTTGGCTGGTATAGAACATAACCTTTGCATCGGACCATGCGAGAAGATTATCGTTCCAGTCATCCCAGTTCCAAGGTCTCGCTGAAAGATCTACATTGTAAAGCCGATTGATAAACTCAAATGCTTCAATCACCTCTTTCGAACTCAGTCCTTCTGTTTCAGAGGAAGCAATGCCACCGCCATTACTCATCACCAAACCGTTGATGAAATCGGTAAATACACCGCCATAACCGTAAATATCGGTAGTTCCGTCATTATCCGTATCCCGTGTTCCAGCCTTCGCATATTCTGCGAATTTGTCCCATGTCCACTGACCCTTGTTGAACAGAGAACGCGGATCTTCCAGTCCCAGCTCATTGATCATGGTTGCATTGTAGCCCAGGAAAATACCGCTTTGTGGCAGGCCCTGTTCCTGTACGAAATATGTTGCGCCCAGAGCCTCCAGTGGTTTGAGTACGACTTGTTCATTAAGCATGTCGGAGTTTTTTGGCGCGATCTTTTTTAAATCCTGTGCCAACCCGTTAGCTGCAGCGGGAATACCAAACTGCAGGTCGGTCAGATAAATATCGCATTCCGGGTTGCCTGCCGCAATGGAAGTATTGATGCTTGCGATGATTGGGTCCCAACCGAGGTTGACATAATCAATTTTGCAATTGTATTTCCCTTCCACTCTTCTTACGTTAAGCAGTTTCATCGTTGCTGTTTCGGAGTTCGACATTCCCGGGTCATCATTGATACTGGTATGTTTACTGGTATAATAGTGATCCCACCAGATGCCAACTTTGATCGTTCTTCCACCGAAGTCAAATGCCGGGTACCTTTCTGGAACAGGAGTAGCAGTAGGTGCTTGTGTAGGAGCCTTTGTAGGCTCATTCTCCACTTGAACAGGTGTGGGTGTTGCCTTCTGTGGTGGTGCGACAGGAATCGAGCACGCTGTCAGTGCCGCCATAGACAGCACCAGAAGTAGGACCAGAAGTCTTTTGTCGGTTCTTTTCATTTTTGGACATCTCCTTTCAGGGTTTTATGTTTTTAAGGCGAGGAGAAACGGATGTTACCCAACAATACCGCTCCGTTCCAGCCCCTCCATAAAATACTTCTGTAGAAACAGGTACAATAAAAGAATGGGTAGCAGAACAAGGACTACGCCTGCGTAAACATAAAGCTGCACAACCAGCGGATCTCGGATCTCGTCAACAAACCGTATTGTCGCAGCAATGGTGGAAAGCCGGAAGGCGATATTCTGATCAGCAGGGATTGAGAACAAGCCCGAATAAAACATGTCGTTATACTGCCATACAAGGGAAAAAACACTTACCGTCAGAACAGCGGGAATTGCGTTAACAAGCATGATGCGGAAGTAGGTATGCCAGGTACCCGCACCATCGATAAGCGCTGCCTCTTCAATCTCCTTTGGAAGACCACGAAAAAATTGTCTGAAAATATAGATATACAAACCCGAGCGCAGACCCGCTCCAAAGAGTGTCAACAGATACGTGGGTTTGGTGCTTTGCAGCAGGTTTAGTGCCTCTCCTTTGAAGATCTTAAACAGCCACAGCACATCCCAACTCCTGAAATGCTGGTACAATGGGAGCATGATGGTATAAGAGGGTAGTATGATGGTAACCACAACACATCCAAACAGAAGCTTCTTCAACGGAAAATTGAATCGCGCAAAACCATATCCAGCCATTGATGTGATCAAAACCTGCAAAATGGTGGTCTTGGCAATGTAAATCAGAGATTTTAGCAGGGTGTCCCAATATCCCAGCCGCATAAAAGCCAGTCTGTAATTCTCCAGGGTAGGATTCAGCGGGATGAGAAAAACAGAGGGATTGTAAAGATCGGAGGGTGAGAAGAAGGAGTGGCTGATGATCGAAATAATGGGGCCAAGGATGACATAGGAAATGCCCACCAGAATCATCAGCTTGAAAGGTGAAAACAGGGTTGCTTTCGTTCTTTGCATCAGTTTTGCCAAATGATTCTGTATCACACCATTACCTTTAAGCTTTGATAAGGTTTTGCCCAGTTTCCCCAGATTCACTGCAGCCAGTTTACGCTCTGCTCTCATCATACAATCTCCCTTTCAAAATTGGCTCTTGCAATAGATTGGCCTGACAATTCAATCTCCAGCAAAATGTCTCAGTTATAATAAAATGTCTTATTGGATATCATCATGCAAACCGCCGCCAATATCATGCACACAACCACTGTACTGAGCACACTCATTGCTGAACTCAACCCGTAATCGTACAGGGTAAACGCTGTATCATATGCTTGGGTAACAACTTCGCTGTTTGTGTATGAGTCAACAATTGTGTAGACCACATTGGTCAGGATAAACGGGGTCACCAGCGGAAAGGTAACCTTCCAGAAGGTTTCATAGGTTGTCGCCCCTTCAATCTTTGACACTTCGTACAATGAAGGTGAAATGGATTGCAGCGTGGCAAGGAAAATAACCGTCTGGACACTGGAGGATCGGACAATTTCATAAACTCGTGCCACCAGCCCGGCAACATAGTCCAGCATACCCGTTGGTAAACCGAGATCGATAAAGGTTCCGATGAAGTAATCCATGCTGATCCCGGAAGAAGATGATATCTCTGCAGCCATGGCTCCCGCTCCTTCCTGGATATTCTCAGTAGCCAGGGTCAGGGTTTCCAAAACAGCACCGGAGCCCAGAAGAATCGGAATAAAAAAGATTGCACGGACAAGCCCTCTTCCTTTAAACCTTGAATTTAACAGTATCGCTATGAACAGGCTGAAAAAGATGATAAAAGGCACATCGATCAGGATATCCACCAGCGAGTTGACAAAAATCTGGTTGAAAGTGGCATGCTCCAGCAGGGCGTATCTGAAGTTTTCCAAACCGGCCCAGGTTGCCCTGTAGCCTCCGGTTTCAACGATATTCACATCGGACAGTGAAAACCGAATTGTCAGAAAAAGGCTTCTGGCATAATAGATGATAAAGCCTATCACCCATGGCGCAATAAATATCAGCCCGGTAATGGATTTTTTCTGGGACAGGGTAAGGTGCTTCCTTTTTTTTGCTGTGTGCCTGGCACCTGCTTTAGAGCATGCATTTCCAATTCCTTTCCTTTCAGGCCTTCTATCTGCTTTCATTCCCGAACCCCCTCCAGTACATATCCCCGCGCGGGTATGGTAACACCGCCATGGCATGCTTGCTTCATACTTGTGTTGATGTAAAGCACACAACCGTTGTCATAGCTGATCCGTTTAACACCACCGGCAAGAACCTCATGGGCCTTAATCGTGCTTGCAGATACATGACTTAAGACCGCATTGGTTTCGTGGTATAAATCTACCGCGTCTTTCAGCCAGATATCATACCTGGTTGTATAAAATATGTTCAGCCCGGTATATTTCATTTCACTGGAATCTTGCCAGGTTAGAATAAAGTGGGGAGCCATGCCATACTCCATGCTGCGAAGAAGAATATCCTGTTGATCATAACAGTCGCTTAAGTTCACCGGGTATCCGGTATAATCGATGCAACCGTGAACCACCATCTGGTAGAATGGCACTTCTTCATCAACAATATCGAATGGATTGTGCCCTGACGGAATGTTGGCAAGATCCGATGAATAGGCCCATGAATAGGCATTGCCGCCATTGGTCATGATATATGCGCCTTCTTGTGCCAGCTTTTCAAATTGCCGCAATATGATCTGCTTAGATTGCTCCCGGTTGATCACATTGGATCTTCGTTTATCAGAGGGAACCATATCTCCCAGGTCCCGAAGGGACAGGTTCTCTATCTCCGACCTTTTGTAAGCTTCCCGAAAACGATCGATATGTCGAACCAGGTACTTCGGTGAGAGCACATGATACAAAACCTCGTGATAGGTCATGCTGTCTGTCCTGAGTGTGGCAGGGTTTGTCCGTCCCAGTGCCACAACATATCCGCAGTAGTATTGTGCAGTTTCCATCCGCCAGTTGTAATGGTCGGATTCAAAGGAAATTCTCTGAAAAGCCACATCTCCATACAGGCGGCTATCTGAAGCGATAAGCGATTCATTCAGCTTGCCAAGCCCCTTCCTGCCACCCAAAACACGTTCCTCACGGATGTTTTGTGCCACATCATGGTAATAGCCTCCGTTGAACCAGCCCAGGTAGTTCAGCCTGATGCTGGCTACACCGTCTCCCCGGAGTGCATCGACAATTGCCTGGGCTTCATCGAATCGTGTCATCGGGTAAACACCCATATATGGAACCCCGAGAAAGCTTTCACGGCGCTTAACACCGCCTGCAATGTCCAGGTAAAAGGGAATCGGGACCGACACTTCCTTTTTTTTGAGGGTACCCCTTTGGATCAATTGATTTCGGTAATAATTTGCCATGCCAGAATAGCTCGAATCCTCCGATTCTAAAAAAGCGTACCCCACTTTCAGATCCAAAACATACAGATCCTTTTCCACGATGGGAAGATCAGCCGACATCCCTTCAACACCAAACATGGATACGGTATCGGTACCGCGCAGGGTAAAGGTTGGGTATACATAATTGTAGCTGTTCAAATCTCTGGAAACCATGGCAATAATGTTCGATAACGCATCACCGCTCGTGATCTCAGCCAGGATGCCGCTTTTCTCTTTTTTTATTCCAAAAACCGGAATCCTCGCCTTTTCGCTTTCTTCAATGGAGGTATAGGACTGAGCGGTCTCATCGATCCCGTATAGGTATTGGTTGTACCTTTCGGTTTTCTTGCCGTTGTTGAATTTGATAAGTGACCCCGTACCGTTTGGAACCAGAATATATCCCTCTTCATCCAGTCCTCCCGCGCCCATGAATGGGAGAAGGGAGAGGCTGATGATCTTGCCTTTGCCCGTTTCTTCAATGCCGGCTGTAGGAATGCAAACCTCAAGCTTATCGTCTGCAAGGCTGTATTCCAGCGGAATCGTAAATGTAGTAGGCTCCTGTACTTCACCTCCAGAGGCCATTGCTGCCTCCTGATTGAAATCTTCCATTGAATAGCCGGCTTCTTCAAACAGTCTGTTCATTTTCTGAAGCCCCACTCGACTGGCCCGTATACCGGATGTCAATTCCAGAAACCCCGGATGGTCCGAAGCTTCGGTATAGTTACTCCGGATGGTTCTGGCATCCTTTTCATCCAGTTTTGATAGAACCAGCGCTTCCAGGCGTTCTGGTGATATTATGGGAGGAACGATCCCTGTCGGGTTGGATAAATCACCCAGGAGGTAAACATACCGGATTCCATTGTCGATCTTTTCAGCATGGTACTGCTCCCTTTCCACACTATAATTAAAATTGTACATTGTTGCCTGTGTCATCATATGATTCACATAGGTAACCATGAACTGTGAATGAAGTGCGATTTTGTTAATCCCTGTGGCAATGTTGTCTGCATTTCTGTCGGGCGGATTGGACCAGGTAATTTCGCCGGTTCTCTTATCGTAAACCGCTATTTCTGTGGTCTTGGTATTTGTATAAAGCTTCAGCACGTCACTTTCAGCCGCCAGCACCATCCCTGGTACCGAAGGTTCAGCTTCGGGCAAAGGTTCAAATTCCGCACCGGGTTCATAGGAATACCTGGCCAAACACTGCTCATAGTCCCGATACAGGAAATAATGGAAGCATATATATACGGCATATGCGACGGTCAATAACGTAACCGTAAAGAGTATGACTTTTTTTATGCTGACCTTTTTCACGAAACTCCCCTCCAATATCGTGAACATTTCCTATACCCTTAGTATCAGCTCGGTGTATACGCCCTCCAGGAAGAGATAAACCTGGTTGACCAGATATATCAGCAAAAGGACGATGAAAATGATAATCATGATGGATACGAAGGTTAAAACAAAAGTCAAAAGGGTTTTGCTAAAACTATATCCATGCACGGTCATAATCCCGATCACAAGCAGAACAACAAAGAAAACAACAGAGACATCGTTGATCAGATGGTATATCGCCTCTTCATCCGCGGCAATGAACCAGGAAAGGATAGTAGCCGGAATAAAGGTCAATACCATTGGGAGCATGGAATAACCCGTTACGGTAAGAATGTCTTTGAATCTTCCTTCCCCTTCCATCAGGCAAGTGATGGACCAGTTTGCAACAGCAAACAAAATCGCTGCCAGCATCACACCAAGAACCTCAAGCACGCTGTTGACGGTCCGGGGATTAATATCATTCACGACAAACCCCGCATATCCTCGTGCAATGGAATAGGACAGACCGAACAAAAACACCAGAACCAATGCAACGGCGACGCTTCCCCGTCCCCTGTGCCTGACTTCATAAAACCCATCGAAGGGGTGGGAAAGGATATAAAAAGGAAACAGGATTTTATCCTTATTCAACGTACAGTTCCTCCTTCTGCTTGGATTTTCTACTGGCTTTTCCGATCCAAAAAGCCAAAAAGAGAATCATCGCCAGGCTGAGCAAATACTCCAGATTTTCTTTCAACAGGTCGTCCCTGTAGCGCTTGTAAGCGATGGAATAGTATTCTCTATCCATACCAAGCTTAAAGTGTTCCATGGCCTTTTTGTTCTCACCGGCCGCCAGCAAGGATTTCCCGATGCCAGAATAGGCCAGTTCAAAGTTTGAATCCAGCTTCAAAACCTGCTGCCACAACGCCACCGCAGAAGCTTCGTCTCCATCATAACGAAGGGCTGTTGCCCGGTTGATAAGGCTTCCGTATTGCGTTTCAGAGAAGACCATGATTTTGCCTCTGCTTGCATCCAGGACCATGATTTTATCATCCTTTACTTCGATAGCCGTGGGGTTTTTAAAGGTTCCGTCCTGGCTGCCCTTTCCTCCAAAAATATACAGCAGGTTTCCTTCATGATCATATGTGAAGATACGACCCCTGGTCGTATCCAGAAGGGTATATATACCATTGCCGCGGTATGCTACATCGACAATTCTAGATGGCCCTGCATATTCACGACCCAACCTCCAGTACAGATCTCCGCTGAGACTCCCTTCATGCTTCTTCTGAATCACGTCCTGCCCTTTGGGGTTCAATCGCCTAACCGACTGCTCCCCCTTCGGGTCATAATTTGTTGCATAAACAAACCCATCCGGTGCCATGTCCACATTGGTGAATTCGGTCGGAATGAACTGAATCTGCCTTTCACGTTGCACTTTTGTGGACAGAACGCGCCAAATCTTCTCGGTCACACTGATGTTCACCTTAATCGTACCGATAAAGCCAGTGAAGTTTGCATTTTCATCAAAGGCCATGATCCCCTGGAACATGTTTTTTGCAACGACATAAACCCTGCCCGCATAATCCACAACAACCTTCAGCGGGGCAAAAACGAAACCATCCCCCAAAACTTCAGACTTGGGATCTTGAATGATTTTCAGAAGAGAGCCTCCTTCGTCCAGGGCAACAATTCTCAGATTATCGGTATCTGCGATGTACAGTTCGCTATTCTCGGTAACATAAACACCCGATGGTGATTTAAAACTGTCGGGCGCGCCGTTGTTCAAGAACCCGTCAACAATTCTTTCAATCCGCATGTCCCCATCCAGCACAATAATGCGGTTGTTTCCAGTATCCACTACATAAATCCGTCCATCGTCTGCGACAAAGATATCCTGCGGACTGCTGAACAACCCCGTTCCCAAGTCTTCTCCCGAGTATGTTCCGGTTGGGACATATGCTGCGGGGGTATAATACACACTTTTCCAATAGTCATAGTTGTAGGTATGGTAGGGTACGCTTGAAACGGCGAAAGAACGGATGCATAAAGCGGTCATCATCAGAATGCCCACCGATATGAATAAAAGCTTTCGTTTCATACCACCCCTCCTATTCCTTCATGCCGGACGTGGCCATGGTTTCGATTATATTGCTTTGGCACAGCATAAAGAATGTGATCGGAACTGCGGCGATGATCAGTGTTACAACCGCTGCCGCTCCCTGCCTTGCCGGGCCACCACCGATGATCTGCTGCAGCGAGAATTGAAGCGGCTTTAACTCTTCATCACGCAGGAACATACTGCCGGTGTTCCCCCACATCTGCTGAAACTGCAGAACAGCCAGTGTCAGCCATGCAGGCTTAACATTGGGCATGACAATGGACCAGTAAATTCGAAGCTCTGATGCGCCATCGAGTACGGCTGATTCCAAAAGTGAATCTGGAATCTGTTCCATAAACTGTTTCATCAGATACAGCCCCAGCCCATAGGCCGAAGCAGGGAGAATTAAAGCCAGATAGGTGTTGTTAATTCCCAGCCTGGAAATAATCAGATAGTTTGGAATCTGTGTCACTTGCCAGGAAAACATCAGCGACAAGATGACGATACCGAACAGCAGCCTGTTTCCCGGGAAGTCTCTCTTTGCCAACGGGTACGCGGCCAATGATGCCAGCAGGACATGCCCAACGGTGCCACCGCCAACAATAATGAGCGTGTTTATTATGTAACGGGTTAACGGAACCCAAGAGTTAGACATCAAAACAGTAAGGTCCGAGAAATTGTCCAAGCTGGGGTTCCTCGGAAACAAAGTGGGTGGATATCGAAAAAGCTCGTCCAGCGGCTTGAACGCATTGCATACGATAAGCACCAGGGGAGCAGCCATGAACACACCGCAAATGGCCATAAACAGCAACAGAAACAGGTTTCCAGCCAGAGACCGGTTGACCATTTTGGGCTTTATAATCTGCAGCATTTCTTTGTATCTGCCCATATCAGGTTCCCACCTTTCTGAGAATTTTTTGCGCCAGTTTGTTCGTGCCGATCATCAACAAAAATAGAAGGGTAGCGATGGCAGAGGCATAGCCCATTTCATAGCGTATCGTTCCTTGATCGATCAGGTGTGTGACGAGGGTGGCACCCGCATAATTGACGCTAGGACTCCCTGCGAGATTGATGGAAACATCCGATATCGCAAGGGATTGCGTGATTTGCATTACAGCACCAAACATCAGCTGAGGCTTCATTGACGGGAGCGTTATATACCACAGCTCCTGCCAGCGGTTTTTTAAGCCGTCCACTGCCCCGGCTTCGTATAGGGCTTTATCAATGGTCTGTAAACCGGCAATAAAGGTAAGAAAACCTGTTCCAAGGCTAAGCCACAGCTGAACCACGATCAGGAACAGTAACACGTATTTTTCGTCCTTCATCCAAATCCTTGCGGTCTCAATCAAGTTTAGCTCCATCAGCATCCCGTTTAGAAACCCGTACCGGTCTCCCTTCAAAATAAGGTTCCACACCATATAGGCATTTCCGGATATGGACGGCGCATAAAAAATCAATGTCAGAAAAGCCCTCATCCAGGGCTTGAATTCGTTAATGATCCATGCGAACATCAGGCACATGATATAGCTGATCGGGCCTGTGACTACCGCGAGTATCAGGGTGTTTTTCAACGCTGTCTTGAAAATATCGTCATCCAGAAACAGCCGAATATAATTTGACCATCCTGTAAAGACAGGAGGCTCAAGCACATTGAACGAAGAAAAGCTTAATGCCATTGACGTTAAAACCGGCAATATTGTAAAAAAGAAAAACAGTATAAAATATGGCGCAAGCATCAGATAAACCGCCCGGTTTTTTTTGATTCTGAAGGACAGCGACCCTTCATTTCTTTTTTTACCCACTACGGCTGTCTTTTCCATAGGCCACCTCTACTCTGCCTTTGGCAGACCAAACTCAATCCTCTTAAATGTTATTTCATCGTTAATGTATCGAACATATTCCGTCATCGCTTCCCGGGGCTGCATTTTGTTCCTGCCCTCTGACAGGACAACTCTGTAGAAGGCGTTGTTAACATTGCGCCAAGAGTAATACCCGCCGGGAACCTGTGGTATTCCCTTCATCCATGCAAACTGGTTCATCAGGATTTGATAATCATCATATGGCCATGGCAGAAGACCAAAAGCTTCGACATTTGCTGTGGGATAACGGGCCGACGGGCCAAGAACAGCCTCCATTTCTTGCCCGTACTGAGCCTGTATATCCGCCGAAACCCACCATTTCATGAACTCCCATGAAGCTTTTTCGTCTTTTGTCTGTGACATCATCATGGTAGCTGTTCCTGTGCTGGATACAGAATAGTTGACCGATCCGTCATCCCTGACTGTACCGGGCACCATGGTAAACCCCCATAATCCCTTAATGTCCGGAGCAGAAACCTGGAGTTGATTGTACAGGGTGAAATCGGAAATAACAATCGGCGCTTCACCGGTTCGAAAGCGCTGATCAACCGGTGCATCCCGCTCTATCTTGTAATCGGTATAGTATTCGCAATATTTCCTGAACGCCCGGATGGCGATATCGCTATCCAAAGCTGAAGCCGTTGCATCTTCGTTGTAATATTGTCCACCATTTTGATATAAAAACATTGCATAAACTTGCTCAGCCATTTGTGGCATGGTGGGATGGGTGGGTAGCATACCCAGATCCATCTGATTTTTCGCCAGCACCGAAAGGGCCGTATTCACTTCATCCCATGTAGCTGGAACCTGAAGCCCCAGTTCGTTCAGAATGTCCTTTCTGTAGAACATCATCAGACAGGTTTCGGTTTCAGGCAGCGCAAAGGTGTGTCCCCCAAATTCAAAAGGAACCATGGCACTTTTTCTGAAGGATGCTTTTATGGCTTCAAGTTCGTCAAATCGTGACAGATCCGCCACAGCACTGCGCATACCGTAGTTCATTGGAATATCATTGGCTACCTGGATGGCCACATCGGGACCTTGTCCAGCCAGCGTTGCCTGCAACAGCATGGACATATCCACAAGCTGAAGATTCACATTGATATTGGTCTTAGGCGTGAAGGATTGATCGATCAGCGCTTTGACAACATTGGCCTGATCTCTGCCACCTGTGCCTACCTGAGTGCCCCCAGCAGTCTGACCCGAGCCAATCCATACTGTAATCGTGCGGGTATCTTCTCCCCCTTCAGCCACATTGCCTATGGTATTGTAATCGATAATAAAGGAGTAATACAGGGTTCTAAGCGTATGCAGGAACCTGTCCCAAAGGGAATCAGCTGGTTTGGGGACCTCGGTGCCCGGGGAATGAATATAGATCGCATCCAACGCCAGCGGCTGATCCATTACACCTGCAATCCAGTTACCCAGAGCGCTCATATCCACCTTGAATGCCTGTATAATAGACGGGAAGCGTTCCACATCCTTTGCCAGATAGTTTAGCTGGCGAATCATCGTATTCAATGCAGCCTCACGATCGCTTCCCTGGCCTGCAACAGCGCGCAGTTCGGCTACAGCCTCTTCCAGCTTTTCTTTAGCCCGGGATATCTCTTCAGCCAGGTGGGGAATATTCTGCTTGATGTTATAATCACGGTACTTGTCCGGCTGGACACCGGTGATACGGATCACCTTCAGATAAATGGCATTGATATCCCTGACAGCCTCCCGCACCTTTCCGATAATCTTGGCAAAATCTCCGAGGACAACCTCCATTTTCAGTGTATGTTTCCCTTTTTCCAGGAAGAACCTGAACGCTTCATCGTCTTCATCGGAAAGGGACGCCAAACGGTATCGACTGTTGTAAACAAAACCATAGGCTCCCAGCTCTTTAAATGGAACCACTCCGTCAATCATAATCTTTCGGGACGTATAAATGCCCCTTACAAAATTCTGCCTTTGGTGAAGGGTGATAGAATAAAAGCCTGACTGCGGCACATCAAAATCCCACTCCAGCCATTGCCCGATGATACGCCAGTTGCCGTTTGACCCCATACAGCAATTTTTCATCTCGTTTGCACTATATGGCATAACAGCAGGTGAAGACTTGTCGTGAATAGGATAAAGCATTTGAGATGATTTTCTGTTTGCGTTTTCGGCCTGAATTTCGATGATCAGTCCCTGGGTATCTATAGCCCCGGAAGATATTTGCTTTGCCAGGACTGTCCGATATTCCTTCGGTCTTTCAGGATTATCAAGAATAATGCGTCGCAGCAGCATAGGCTCTCTTCTTGAATAAAGGGTAATGGTGTGCGTTCCTCTTGTGAAGAAAACCGCGAGCTCTTCGGTTTCGTAGCCTTCACTATCATAGCAATAGCTTCTGATCCATTGCGGAGCCTCTATTTGCTGGGGCTTCAAATCATTTCCCCTGTTGTCCTGCTCCCACTGTTCAACAGCATTAACCCATACCCGTGAAAACTCTACAAGCCCAAGCTGTGCATAGGGCAGCTGATCGTCAATAAAGACAGCCCTTTGGATGGAGGCGCTCTTCCCCGCGATTGGGTAATATAATAGAGAAATATGATAAAGGCCTTCTTCCTGAATATTTACTTCGTAGGAGATCTGGCCCTGCTCACCGGTAAGTACCGATATTCCTTCCATTCCCTTATAGTCTATGTATTGCTGAACTTCCACGCCTTCCGCTCGGATATAATCCTCTGCTTCGATGATGATTTCCCTGTTGGGGCGAATACTGTTATCAAATTGGGCCAAATAGTGCTGATAGTTATTTTCTGAATTCGCCGTGTCGAGCGCCTCCCTGAATCTATCCGATGAGGCATCTTTTGCTTTGTCTGCAGCCGATGAATAAAGTAACGGATTCACCAGGCAAATGAATGCAATCATGATACACATGAAACATCGCCATATCCTTTGTATTTGCTTCAAGCAAGGTTCTCCCCTTCCCGCTTAATGTGGGATCGCATTTTCCTGCGACCTGAACAAATTGTGCGTGTTGCCTCTTGTGGTCACATTTGTGCATTTCGTGTGCGTTATCGCTTAAATGCATGAAAAGAAAACCCGTTCATTGGCAATGGGTATAAGATGGTCTTGCTGTTTTGGGTTCTTTATATGATATGACGAAGACTTGTAACTTATCCTGCAAAAGTATATTCTGCCAACCAGGATTAAGTTGTACTCATGATATAGGGTCCGCTCAACGCGTATGAACTGCAGATTTCCACAGATATGAATCGTGTACAGAAAAATTGCTTCCATGCCGACTGTACCATTTCCTTCGGAAATGGATACCCGCACCGGCGCAAACAAAGGCTTTATAACAAATGCCTTATAATATATAAAGCAATGCGCGAACCAAAAAGTCTTACCGGGTTTTCTGCCCGTTATTTGTTTTCAAGAATAATTGTTATCGTTCCGTCCTCAGCCTGACGAATCCCTAAAAACCTTCGGGTGAAAATGGGAATACCACGGGCTGATATTCTGACATTGCCCCCTGGCTTTAAAAGCGTAAGCAGGTCTTTATTATCTTCCCAAGGGGAAATCATTGTTTCATGGAGCCATCCTTCAACTTTCCTGCTGCCTTCAAAGATTTCCACATGAATCCACTGTTCTTCGGTTTGACCCAGGTAACGAAGCAATAAACCTGGCTCGGAAATACTTGCGATCACTTTTCCATTGGGGGCATCGCATAAACTGGCATCCCTTTGAGATAATTTGTAATAAACCTGCACATCCTTATTCCTTCTTGGTGACAGGCTTTCAACGATTAGGGTGGCGGGTTGTTCATATTCGATGATATACTCTCTCTCCCAATCGGTATAGAAGGTTGTTAGAACTTGGCTTGTCCCGGGCAAAATCCACAGTGACAGGCTAATTAAGATAAGAAAAATGGAAGATACAAGAACAATCCGAACACTGATGGCCCCGTACCCCGGCTTCCATCGAACAATTTTCTCAAATAAACGTAAAACCGCTGTGATAACAGCAACAACACAATCTTCGATCTTAACCAGGAATTGAGGATATTTCGCTGCTTTTCTTCTCCAGCTTATAACAAGCTTCCCCCACATTTTCATGCACATGTTCGTAAAAATAATAATACCCTTTTCAACAAAGCGTAGAAGCGTTTTCAGCAGTGATAGAAATAACGGAAAGAAAACGAAGAGGGCCAGACATACGGCTGCAACAGATGCCAGAAAAGTAGCAAACACCCGCCATGTCACATCCAGCGATTGAATCATATTCAGAAAAATAGATATTAATCTGTTCATTCCTGCTCCTCCCCTTCATAGCTTTGATTGTTTATCGGTTCATCTTTTACGATGAATGTCGTATCTTCTTTTTCTGCGGCTTCGTGATTATTCTGTGCAGGAATATCTCCCAGATCGGTACGTTGCTTTTGCTTCTTCAGTTCGGCCTCTCTATTCCTGATTTCAATTTGCTGTTCCATTTCAGCCAATTGGATTTCAGTTTCCTTTTTCTGCCGGGCCATTTGTAGTTTAAACTCTTCTTCCAATTTAATTATCGCTTTTTCATGCTCATCCTGTATCTTCCGACTTTGCTGAATCAATTCCAAAGCATTTGCATCAGGCTTTGTCAGAATACTTTCAAGGCGAACACTGATGCCATAATCCCTCTCCAAATCTTCCCTGAATGTTGTTTTAGAAAGCTGTGTGAGGCAGTCTCTTTGCAGATCCTGACTTCTGTCAGGAGGAAAGCCCATGCTGATGTTCTCCAGGTAAGGGATCAATTTTTGCTGAACAAGCTTCATAACATTCTTCACCATGGATTTTGTGAAGATATCAGGGCGGGTAACCCGGACGGACAGGGTTATTGTTGCGATGAACCCCGCAAGATCATCCATCGATCCCACCGGCTGGTCATAGGTTTTCTGGAATTCCCGCAAGTCAATAACATACACATTCGAATACTTTCCAGCCATCAACTCGGAGCGTGTGATATTGCCAGAAGAATAAAAAACAGCGCATTGCTCGCCTGTACCAAGATAAACCCTCGCCGTATTGGGCTTAATCTGTGGTTTCTCGTCAAAGATACCCATGCCTTCGAATTCTTCCTGGGAGATTACGGGATTGAACTCACTCATGACATTCATCTCCTTTTTCTTTCAAAAACACTGACTGGGGCCGCTGAATAACCCGCTGTTATGAAACAGGTTATATTTTATTATCTGATAGGTCTGTTCTAAGATTTGTTATCTCAAACTGTCGGTTTCAAATGCTAATTTTACTTTATCATTTATTGTTTTCCATTTCAACATAAAACCACATTATTCTTACATTTGCTGTCATGGAGTTGTTGTCTGTTTTTGGGGATTTCAGACACATTAACACACCCGTTAATCACCTCTAAGAGGTGGGTTGATTCTTGCTCATCGACAAAAAACGGCTACCTCGTGGCAGCCGTTTAACATCATTTTTTCATATTCTTCTGTGCTTGTGTAAGCGAAGAGCTTAAATTCTGAATTTGTTTACTCTATTTTCATCGAGGCAATTATGCTCTCTACATCAGCCTTGCCCTGTTCGTCATCACTGAAGTAAGCCCCCATAATCTTGTAAAACTTTCCGCCCTTCTCGAAATAAATATACCACTGTACCTGATTCATGGATTTGGTTATTGGAATGACGAGGGATATGCTTGAGCCTTCCATTCCTGACACCTGATAACTTTCGACATCTGAAAAGGTTGCATCCTCAAAATATTCCGAAGTCTGTTCAAGTTCATACTCTGCCAGCGCCTTTGTATCTTTCACTTCACTGGGAGCCCACGATGCTATAACTTGTACCAGGCTGGTATCTTTCATGTAATGTGCGATAGCATTATTCTCCTCGGTATCATCCTCCCAGCCCTCCGGCAATTCAACCGTTACCTTGATATCGTCAGGTGCATCAGGGATAGTATCATCGATAGCATCATCGATTTTATCCAACAGTTTTTTAGTGCCTTCATCCGTTTCTATGGGGAGATTCCCAATTTGCTCCTTTGCAGATTTTATATCGTTGTTTTTTTGCTTTTTATTACCACACGCGGTAAAGAGTGAAAATATTAGACAAAAAACCAGTGCAGCAGGGATTATTCTCCTTAACATGTCATAAGCCTCCTGTTAATAATTTATGGAAATTTCACCACATTTATTTTAACATTAGCTTCATGTAATTACAACCATATGCTGCCACTATATCCAATAATGCAGCGTCTTTGTTACTGTTCACACCCCACTAAAATCCTATAGGTGGCTCGGGCGATTTCAATGACACAAAAAAATATCGCTAAAATATTCGAAGACGCAGGCAATTCTCTTTCACGAAATCAAATTCGAGTATCTTTTGCATGGCGTGCTTCATGGATTTCTCCAAGGCTTCATGGGTCAGCAGTACAATGGGAACATAATTATCCTTTTCATGGGTTTCCAGCTGAACCATGGAAGATATGGATATGTCGTGTTCTGCCAAAACACCGGATATTTTCGTCAATACACCCGGGATATCTCTGGTAAAGAATCTTAAGTAGAAGCGGTTAGTAATTTCATCAAAGGGGATCAGCTTTACATCGGCAGCTATCTTAATGGCTCGTCTGCCATTTCCGGCGCTGTCTGAAAAGAGATCATCAGACAAATCTACAATATCGCTGACAATAGCGCTGGCTGTGGGCCTTTCGCCCGCTCCAGGACCATAAAACATCGTATTGCCGACAAAATCACCTCTGACAAAAATTGCATTCAATTCATTGCTGACTGCAGAGAGCAAATGCTTATTCTCTACCAGCGTTGGATGGACGCGCAAATCGAGCCCACCGTTGACCCTGCGATAAATTGCCAATAGCTTGATCGTGTACCCGAAGGATTTTGCAAAGTCGATGTCCAGCTTCGTAATATCGGTAATTCCTTCTACATACAGGCTTTCATACTTAACAAAACTGTTTGAGGCAATCGACGACAATATCGTCAGCTTGTGGGCAGCATCTCCCCCACTGATATCCAGAGTGGGATCGGCTTCTGCAAACCCTTTTTCCTGAGCGCCCTTTAATGCATCAGTAAATTCAAGACCATCCTGGTGCATTCTGGTAAGAATATAGTTGGAAGTCCCGTTCAATATACCAAACATACTTTCTATGTTATTTGCAATTAACCCTTCCTTAAGCCCTTTAATAATGGGTATGCCTCCACCCACACTGGCTTCAAATAAAAGATTAACACCGTTTTCCAGAGCCATTTGAAACAGCTCATGCCCATGGGTAGCGATCAGGGCCTTATTTGCCGTAACAACATGCTTATGCTTTTGCAAGGCTTTCGTGATAAAACCAAAGGCTGGTTGATACCCTCCAATCGTTTCAACAACGACATTGATTTCAGGATCATTCAGTATTTCCTCGGCATCTGTTGTGCACTTAACACCCGTTAGGTCAAGATCGCGTTCCGTATTCCAGTCAAGCTCTGCAATTGTTTTCAGATTAAAGGAGACAGAAGTTCTTGTTTCCAAAAGCTCTTTTTGCTCAAGCAGTATCCGTGCAACCCCTGTTCCTACCGTTCCCAATCCAATAATCCCAACATAAACCTGCTTTTTTTCCATATTGTCGCTCCCAATTAAAATTTAATGGTTTCTTTTTCACTAATTTTTCCGTAATTTTTATCAATAGGCATATTATAACCCTATTATCAACCCAGTTCAACAGTTCAGCAGGTTATTATCTGATTAATCTTTCGCAGGATATATATTCAAAACATCTTCTGAAGCCTTTGAGCCACATCCTTTTTGAAGCGTTCAATATATCCCAGAATGAAATTTTGTATATCCAAAGAATCATCTTCTGTCAGGGCCGTTAAATCCATACCATATGTATATGCTTCGCTGTTATCGGTGGTATGGGATTGCGCATAAGTCGCGTTCGCCCTTCTTCTTCCTTCGGTTGCAAGGTCATATCTTTTTCCCCCGCAGATCTGCGAATCATGAACGCCCACGATTGCGGCTGAAATATTGGGGTGCCCCGATACGTCAAACAGCACTTTTTCATCGTCATTAACCCAATCCAGGCTTCTCCACACCTCACAACCGAAAACCTTCTTGGGCCGTTGCTCTTTCGGCAGCAGCCGTATGGCCTGAATAACCCTTAATGCAACTGCCACATGGGTGTCATGTTTGTCTGCAAGGTTATGGGTGTATACGATCTCAGGCCTGGTTTTTACTATGATTTCCTTAATCTCATTGAGCATCGTGTGGTTCTTTCCATCCTTCACTTCACCACTTGGATAATTCAAGAGGGCTACCGCACCGTATTCTCCCACATATGCGGCTTTTTTCTGCTCTCTGTTCCTTACCCTCTGCATCTGTTCATCTGTATGATCCGCGTAGAGGCTATCCCTTGGGCTTCCAGCACCATTGGTTACAACTACCCCCATGAACCAGTTTTCATTCTTTCCAAAGCACTCCAGAATTCCATGGTAAGCCATGATTTCAATATCATCCTGGTGGGCTGCAATCGCTAAATGTGTGATCCTCTGCAAAGCCTCTTCAACCGGTTTCCCATCCGGTATGAAAATTTCGGCTCCTTCCTTTACGAAATCCATTCGTCATCCCCCTCATCCATCAATTCCCTGAACGGTTTTCTTTCTGATTTATTTCGGTCTATCCGAAGTTACAGAAGAAAAATAAAATACACTCTCTGAGTTTTTGCTGATTTTTGGCAGATTTGCCGCAGTGATTTAACAAGGCGCTCGTATAGAATAGACTCACATCCATCTGTTCTCACTTTATTGCTTGTGCAAGTTGTTTGTACCCGTCCGCTCACCTCTTGCTATTATATCACGTACCTTAATCATTTCATAAGAAATTATTTCCAGTAGCATTTTGAACCGACTCTCTTATAGAGGTTCGAAGGCAAAGACTGCACCGAAGGATGACCCTTTAGTGCAGTATCGCCGCCTGAGCAAACAAAGCTACAAAAACGACCGAGATGTCTATGATAACCCCCGCAATCATGGGCTTTATACCGACACCGGCGACTTCCTTAAGGCTGGTATTCAACCCGATTGCTGCCAATGCCATTGATAAAGAGAATTTTGACAGAAATGATATCCCGTCTACAATATTATCTGGCACAAGGCCTGTGCTTCTTATGCCAACTACAGCAAGAAACCCAAGAATAAACCACGGAAATATTTTACCTATGTTCACCTTTTCAGTTGCTTGCGATGGTGTTTCTTTTTTTGTGTATATCCACGAAAAGATAAGCACAATAGGTACGATGAAAAGTGTTCTTGTAAGCTTGACGATTGTTGCAAGGGAACCTGCGGCATCGGAAAACGCGTACGATTATGCAGGTGATAAAATGCTTGATTTCAGACACGAAACATTTCTTACCCTATGCTCTTGCAACAGCTTCACAAAAGCGGCGGAGCTTTTGCACATTACGCAGCCTGCAGTATCGCAGCATATTAAGCATCTTGAGGATTTCTATGGATGCAAGCTTTTCGATACAGCCAACAGAAAAAGTAAGACTTACACATCAAGGAAAGCTTTTGCGAGAGTATGCAATGACTGTTTTCTCTGACTCAAAGCATTTTAAAGAAAACATCAGTTCAGTCAACACAGACACAATGCAGTTCTCCTTCGGAGCAACCTAAAATGCACCCTAAAAGAGTAGTTTCTCTTAGAGATATACAAAAACAATCCCATCTTGACAGATTCTCTCAAGATGAGACTAAATTGATTTTTCCCTTCCATGTTTCTACTTCTCACTTTATATTGCCATACTTAGTATGTTATTATTGTTATATATTTAAAAAGTAGTATAATTCCGATAAGCTTGGCTGAAAAGTTTTCAGGATAATGAGAAAGGATAACATATGCTATTAACACTTACCTACAGAGGAAATCGGGCGACTGACCTCGGTTACCTGTTGCACAAAAACCCCTCCAGAACTCAGGAATTTGAGATGAGTTTCGGGCGCGCCTATGTCTTTTACCCGAAAGCGGAAGAGACTGAATGTTCAGCTGCGTTGCTCATTGACTTAAATCCTGTCGATTTGGTGCGTGGAAAAGTTGGTTCCACAGAAGGCGGGCTGTTTGATTATATTAATGATCGGCCTTATGTTGCATCTTCTTTTATGAGCACAGCTCTGTCAAAGGTATATTCCACAGCTATGAGTGGACGCTGCAATTCGCGTCCCGAACTAGCCGCTTCCCCGCTTGACCTTGAAGCAAGTATCACCATGCTGACCTGCCGGGGCGATGCGGAACTTGTTCACCGTGTTTTTGAACCACTCGGATACACGGTTTCATTTCAGAGCTTTGTTTTAGACGACAAATTTCCGGAATGGGGAAACAGCGACTATGTAGACCTCACGATTCGTGGAAAAGTTAAGCTTTGTGATCTACTCAATCATCTTTATGTCCTCATACCCGTCTTTGACAAGCAAAAACACTACTGGATGAGTGAAGACGAAGTGGAAAAGCTGCTCCGACATGGTAAAGGCTGGCTGTCCTCTCATCCTGAAATGAAGCTTATCACCCGCCGTTATTTTAACAGAAAGAAAAGCTTTGCTAACCGTGTAATTGAGCAGCTGCTTGATGCTGAAGATATTGAAAGCGCGATAGAAGAATCTTCTGGAGAAGATGAAGCAATTCTTTCGGAACAGGAAACCACGGAGCTCGAAGCCACTGCATTGAAGGCTAAAGAGAAATACATATCGCTCAACAACCAGCGTCTTGACGCTGTTGTTCAGGCAGTACGAGATTGTGGTGCAAAAAGTGTCGTTGATCTGGGTTGTGGCGAGGGACGCTTGCTTTCGAGGCTTATTGTCGAGAACCAGATCACGAAACTGCTCGGCCTGGATGTATCCATTTTCGCACTGGAACGTGCAAGGGAAAGACTGCACCTGGATCGTATCGCAGAATATAAGCGCGACAAAGTCACATTGGTTCAAGGCTCTCTGACTTACAGGGACAAGCGTATTGAAGGATTCGACGCCGCATGCGTGGTTGAGGTTATGGAGCATATGGACATTGATCGGTTACCAGCGTTCGAACGGGTTGTTTTTGAGTTCGCCTTGCCCAGAACGGTTATTATTACAACACCCAATGTAGAGTATAACAAAAATTATGAACGCTTGAGTACGGATATGATGCGTCACCATGACCACCGGTTTGAGTGGACTCGGGCAGAGTTCCGCGCGTGGTCTGAAAGTATTTGCAAGCGATTTGGCTATTCAGTTTCCTACACAGATATAGGCGATATCGATGAAGAAGTCGGAGCTCCGACACAGATGGGAGTGTTTACGAAATGCGAATAGAAATACCGGAATTTTGCCTTGTAGCGCTTGTCGGCGGCACTTCCAGTGGAAAATCCACATTTGCCGCTAAACACTTCAAGCCAACTGAAGTTCTATCTTCTGATTTTTTCAGGGGACTTGTCGCCGATGACGAAAACGCCCAGGATGCTTCCGAAGCGGCGTTTGACGCACTGTATTATGTTGCGCGTAAGCGTCTTGAGTCCTTGCGTCTGACTGTTGTCGACGCTACAAACGTACAGGCCGCCGCTCGACGTAAAGTAATCGAATTGGCTAAGGAGCAGAACTGTCATCCTGTCGCCATTGTGTTTAATATGCCTGAACGTATTTGCAAAGAGCGTAACGCACTTCGCCCGGAGAGACAACTACCAGACAGGGTCATACAGCGGCACTGCAATGACCTTCGGCGTTCTATAAAAGGGCTAAAGCGAGAGGGTTTCCGTTTCATCTATATTCTGAACAGCCCCGATGAGGTCAAAACAGTCGAGCTTGTTCGTACTCCCTTGTGGAATAACAAAAAGAACGAACACGGGCCTTTTGACATAATTGGCGATGTTCACGGGTGCTATGACGAGCTCCATGAAATGTTAACAATTTTAGGGTATATAGAAAATACGGAAGGTGTTATGTCCCACCCCGATGGCCGTCGAGCCGTTTTCCTCGGCGACCTGTGCGATCGAGGTCCGAAAAATACTGCCGTGTTGCGACTTGTAATGAGTATGGTACAACACGGCACTGCGCTCTGTGTGCCTGGAAATCATGATATAAAGCTTATGCGATATCTTAAGGGACGCAATGTTCAACTCACACATGGGCTGCAAAAAACAGCTGATGAATTGGCGCAAGAAAGCGAGGAGTTTCGTTCGGATGTTGCAAAATTTCTCGACAGCCTCATCAGCCATTATGTTTTGGACAACGGCAAGCTGGTTGTGGCACATGCAGGTATAAAAGAACATTTCCAAGGGCGCGGTTCCGCTCGGGTTCGTGATTTCTGCCTTTATGGGGAAACCACAGGTGAAACTGATGAATATGGCCTGCCTGTTCGATTGGACTGGGCAAATGAATACCGTGGGCAAGCGATGGTGGTTTATGGTCACATCCCCCAGATGGAGCCTGCCATATTAAACAATACTTATTGCCTTGATACTGGCTGTGTATTTGGTGGGAAGCTCACTGCTTTGCGCTATCCGGAACGCGAAATTATAAGTGTCAAAGCGAAAAACGTATACTATGAGCCACTAAAACCGCTGTTGTCCGAGGTGAACACCTATGATGACATACTTAACATTGGTGACGTATCGGGCAAGCTGCATTTACACACCAGATTGATGCCAGTAATCGATGTGCGTGAGGATAATGCAGCTGCTGCACTTGAGGTGATGAGCCGATTTGCTGTCGATCCTCATTGGCTTATTTATTTGCCGCCAACGATGTCACCCTGCGAAACCAGCAAGCTACCAGATTATCTGGAGCACCCGAATGAGGCTTTCGCATACTACAGAGAAAAAGGCGTTCAAAAGGTAGTTTGCGAAAAGAAACATATGGGATCTCGTGCAGTAATCACGCTCTGCCGTGACACCGAAACAGCAAAGCAAAGATTCGGTGTTACCGATAACAGCCGTGGTATTGTATATACCCGTACCGGACGTCGCTTTTTTAATGACATGGCTTTAGAAAACGCTATACTGGACCGTCTGGACATCACGCTAACGCAAAGCGATTTTTGGGATGATTTTAATACAGACTGGGTGTGCCTTGATACCGAATTGATGCCTTGGTCTGCGAAGGCTCAAGCCTTGTTGCAAAAGCAGTATGCACCGGTTGGGTGCGCTGGTAGAACTGCACTTCAAAAGGCCATTGAAGCCTTGGAAAAAGTCTGTCAGCGTAAAAATCTCGCTTATGAGGTTTCGAAAAACACCTCCGGCAAAAATGTAGATATCGCTCAGGTGTTGGAATCATTTAAGGAACGAGAAGCCTGCGTCAACAGCTATATCAATGCCTATCGTGAATACTGCTGGCCGGTAGCGAGTATCGGGGACTTAAAGATTGCACCGTTTCACCTACTCGCCACCGAAGGCTCTGTACACACTGACAAAGATCATGTTTGGCATATGGAAACCATTAAGAAGTATATCACAGGAACTGACAGCATCTTTATGGCGACAGAGTATCTTGTGGTTGATGTGACTGATGACAAAAGCATGCAGAGTGGTACTGACTGGTGGCTATCACTTACAGGTTCAGGCGGTGAAGGTATGGTAGTCAAGCCGTATACATTTATTGCTCAGAGGGGCGATGAGCTTCTTCAGCCTGCTGTCAAATGTCGGGGACGTGAATACCTTCGTATCATCTACAGCCCGGAATATACAATGCCGGAGCACATGAAACGGCTGAAGAAGCGTGGTCTAAACCGCAAACGTAGATTAGCGTTGCGAGAGTTCTCTCTTGGTATGGAGTCCCTTGAGCGTTTTGTTTCAAAGGAGCCTTTGTACAGAGTACATGAATGTGTTTTCGCGGTCCTTGCTTTTGAAAGCGAACCTGTAGACCCGAGACTTTGAAAAATTTGGATTATGCTATTCCAACGCTCTCATTGGCTCTGGTTTTTCCATTTAAGCATTTGTTCCGCGAGCGCATTGTTTATTGACGTCTGAGGATTATTTATGGCTGTCGTCTGTTGGTTATCTCTTTTATTCACCACAGACTTAGGATATTGTGTGCGTTTATTGCGATCATCATAGTCGCTCCGTGTTGCTCTTTTTTTCGCCGTCATATCTGCGCCTCTTCGTTCTGAAATATCTTTCCCTGGGATATGCGATTTTTCCCGAATTACAGCATATCGCATGGCATATCCCAGAACATAACCCCATTCCTCAGCAGTTAAACTCTGGTAATCCGGCCTCTTCACATGCCAGGTGTCTCCATTTCTGCTCAGCATGAAATCCTTATGCAGCATGTCCAAGATTCCTTGCAGCATTGTCAATCCTCCGCTAAGCTCTTTTCCTTGTGCTTCGTATAATCCCATGGTGTTATAAAAATGCTCAATAGCATCTTTTGTTTTACCAAATTTCGAAATGGCAGAACGGTAGAGTTGGTGTACTTTCCCGATTGAAGCCTTCCCATTGCCCACAGCCAATTCCTGTCCAAGGCTCATCATCTTTTCAACTGTCATAAAAATCACACCTTTCGGTTCAGAATATCACGGAGTTTATCGATATTCCGACAGACATCCGAATCATTCTTTCCATATTCAGAGGCAAGCTTAACCGGATCCATCTGTTTGCTTTCTTCACTCAAGTCGTGGATTTTCAAGTTTTTATACGATCCGGAGGAATAGCAGGTAAAGCTAAGAATTTCAGGCCGAACTACACCAAAAAAGCCCGGTTTGTTTCCACCCACTCGCAACGGGAAAGAACCATCCAGTCCAAGCGAAAAACACAGGATTTCAAGATGTCTTTCTGTTATTCCTTTGTAAACCACTTCACCAATAAATGTTGTTCCTGCCTTTACACATTCTGTTGGTACGCTCCCCAGAGCATTGCGCACATCACCCATCGGATAGAATTTGAACCCTTTTGGCTTGTCTTGGATGAAGTATTTCTGTTTGATTGTATAAGAATCGGATACGGAGAATGGTTTTAATGCATTTATTATTTCGGTATCTGATCCTGTTGCTTTGAAATCTGAAAAATAAACCCGGCTTGATGTACCCATACAGCCCAACATTGTGCAGACAAGGCATTTGCAGTCTGTATTTGAAAAATAACCGAGTTTCTCCTTCCCTCTATTATCAGTATATATGCGTAATAATTCTGCACAACTTCCGGAATATGAAACAGACTGGGCAATTGTACGAACGACACCCTTGATACTGCTTCCCGGAAGAATGGGGAATCCATCCGCGTTTCGGATCAACGCACGGCAAAGCCGTCCATCAATCATGGTTTCCTGCCCTGACCCGACATAAACAGGCGATTCGGAGTGAAGCTTCAAATTAATTTTCCCCTCATACACCGGTGAATTCTCATTTACTCCACCCCTATTTCCGTCAAGCAGGGGCACAAAATCGTAATTCCCAGCAGTATTATTCCAAGTCGGGTATTCCATCCATGTTCACCCCTTCCGAAGTATTTAGGGATACCGTTTTTAGTTTTTCCAGGCAGGTTTCCCAATCATATTCTTTTTCATAAAAGGTACCAATCCCATCCCCCGGTCTAGAGTAGTCCCGGTAGCTTATCGCTATGTTCTCGGCTGTTACTCTGCCAAATCCCCTTGATGTTGAGCTGCCGATACGTACATAACCTTCGTTTATATCCTGGATAACAAGGAGCAAAACCTTAATTTGATGGGAAGAAAAATTTCTTAAAGAAATCTCGGTTTTAAACGTGCCCTTTTCCACCACCTCAGTTTCAAACAACGCCCCTTTACGAGCAGCTCCGGTAAGTCTGTCAATGGTAACCTGATAGCGCGTCCCGGTTTTTACGGTTCCTTCAACCGGAAATGCATCGCTGAACTCCACACGGCTCTTCAGTGATAGGTTTCCAAAAAGCTTACACGCCTCACAGACCGCTTTATATCTTTCTTTTCCAGTAGATAAATTTTTTGAATTATAAAAGCATTTGTTCTTTTTATCAAATATGTTGCAGGAGTCCGGCAAATATTTTTCCGCCCTGCTCCTGAAAACCCCTTTCAGGGAGCTTCCGGGGATAACAGGTTGCATTTTCCCGTCCAACATACTTCTGACAACTGCGATATCGGGTTGTCCCGGATGTAATTCAAAGCTCTCTCCCGAGCGAATACAAAGCGGTCCCTGTGCTATCAGATCCAGCCGTATTCTACATTCATTTTTTAACTCTCTAAACATTCCGTTACCCCCTAAACTGTGTAATACTGCTGCATCAGGCTTTCAGCTGTTTGTAGACTCTCCTGCACCTTCAGAAGGCGAACCTTGCCCAGACCTCTGGAGGTCTTTGCCCCGATAGAAATCTCTCCGTTTTTTAGCATCCCGATAAGCAGCCCTAATAATTTCTGGGATTGCTCATCAAGATTATCGGCTGTCAATTCAAAACCAAATTCACTACCCGCAGCAACCACATCATACTCATATTTCGCACCATGCACAGCTGTACCGGTATCCCGGTCGATCCCAACACCATTGCGAAGCTCCTTCTCGCCGCCGGACAGCAACTCCAAATCCTTAATCTGGACATGGGCTGCCATGCTTTGATTGCCAAAAATCTTACATACGTTACAACTTCTTTCCCATATCAAATTGGCATAATCTAAAGGGTTACTGATCTGCAGGGCTTTGTTTTTCTTTATGAAATCCCTGGATATACAAGGCTTTGAAAAAACATCGCATGATTTAACGTTCCATTTGTTGGAAACTTCCGGATTGGATAGTATCATTTCAAGGCGGCTTCTAAGCACTCCTTTTAGAGATGAACCGGGGATATACGGGAGTCCCTTCGAGTTTTTTACAACGGCCGCATCTGTGATGCCCGGTTCAAGGCTTTCATCCCCAGCTCCTATATGTAATGGATTTTCAGTATATAATATCCCTGAATATGTGATTCTGTTTTTGAACGTATCGAACAACATGCCTTTCACCCCCTTCTCTTGTTATAGTTTAATTTCGATTGCTCCTTCACTTCGGTTGCTTTCCAGTGCAGGTATCCAAAATATAAACTTGCGACTTGAGTTTTGGTCAATTCGTTAGGACCTTCAACTGTGCGTTGGGTCAGTTCAATCAAACCGTTCTTAATCACCTGACCCAAGGTGGAACCGTTGTTATATGATTCCCATCCATTTCCCTTGGCGGTCTTGTAATCAATCAAGAGCTCCAGTTCCGCTACACATTCCGCTTTCAACGCCATCTCACACAGAGTTCTAAACTGCGTTTTTCCAAACTTGTTTCCGCCCACAGCTTTTTCAAACACGGGATGCCTCGCGACTTCATTCACTTTTCTAATAATCTTCTCCTTATTCATTTCACCGCCGCCTTCCTTCCTATAACAGATTAAGTTTTCCATAACCATTATTGGTCTCAATCCCTATGCCCTTTCGGAGCAGTTGGTTTATTTCCTCTTGAGCTTTTTCTGCTGAATTGGTGCTCTCAAATTCAAAAATTGAACCCTCAGTTATAACTAAACAGGGATCCTTGAAAGCTTTCCCCCACCCTTTTGTTGTATCATATCCTCTGTATATATCCAGCTCGGCCTGGACTCTTTTCAATTTAAGGCACGTTAAATCCTGGAACAATGCATTTTTCCACTTTTTCAGATATTCTTCATTGGATACCGGCTCATTGTCCATCCATCCAGCGTCAATCATTGCTTCAGACGTCAGAAAAAGCTTCACCGAAGATGAATCGGAGCTGTATTGTTGTTGCTCTTTAGGCCGAAGATCCGTCACAATAAATTCTCCATACCCCGATGATGTATATTTACCGATCTCTATCAAATC
>JAAYKJ010000048.1 GCA_012522505.1 Clostridiaceae bacterium | reverse complement strand
GTCTCTGCTCCATAATGCGAGTACCCGAATGCCCGGAGTGTATTCCAGACGGCATCAAAGAGCAGGTTGTAATACATCCGGTCATTGTGCAGACAAAGAGGATTCAGTAAGTGCGGAACGGTAAAGACAAGGTGGTAATGCCTGACGGGCAAGGTGCTTCGCACCAGATCGTCAATCCAGAAGGCTTGTTTTGCGGCCTGACATTTTGGGCAATGCCTGTCCCCACAGCTGTTGTAGCTGTAGCGTACTACTCCGCAATGGTCACAGACTTCCTCGTGTCCTCCCAGGGCCGCTGTCCGGCAAACAGCTATTTTGCCCAGTACTTTGATTTGCAGAGGTGTTAGAGTCTTTCTTTCGACAAGCTGAGAGCCAAAGAGTCTGACCACATGGGCCAGTTCAAAGGAGGTCCTCATTTAGAAGAATAGTTGTAAAGCCTGTCCAGCGGACTGTGCGCCTTAACCAGATCACACTGTGCAATGTGCAGGTAAATCATGGTGGTGGTAATATCGGTATGCCCAAGGAGCTCCTTTAAGGTAACAATATTGACGCCCTGTTCCAGGAGATGCGTGGCATAGGAATGGCGCAGGGAATGCAGGTTGACCTCTTTTGTGATCGATGTTTTTTTGAGATTTTCCCGCATCACCCACGAAAGCCCCCGGACACTGTATCGTCCGTCGGGCTCCTTGCCGTTAAAAAGCCAGATGTGAGGATTTTCTGCCGACAGGTATTTCCTGAGCCCCACGGCCATGCTGTCTGCCAGTGGCACCACGCGGTCTTTTTTGTACTTGCTTTGCCGGATGTGAATGGTTTTACGCTCAAAGTCGATGTCGGAGATCTTCAGCTTGATGACTTCCTGTCCCCTGAGTCCCGCCGAGTAGATCAGTGCCAGTACAACCCTTTGTTTGAGCAAAGCCGGAGCGGCAAACAGTTCTTTGAGTTCCTCCCGGTTGAGAATAACCGGTAGTTTGGTGTCCTTTTTCAATGAGGGCAGCGCAATAGCATTCTTGTTCATCCCCAGCAGCCGGAAATAATACCTCAGGCCATAAACCATGTGCTTGAAGCTGCTGCGCGAAGGAGACCTGGGATCACGCGCCAAAGCCACCAGGTAATCATTGATTTCTTCGGGATCGATTTGCTCTGGCAGTTGTTTGAAATGAACTACAAACAAAGCAATGCGGCGAATATAATTATTTAATGTACTTTTGCTTTGTCCCCGCAAGACAACCTGTTGCTCTAAACGACGGACAACGCTTTCAAATTCAGGAACAAGCACAATAGCCTGCTCAACAATAGTAAGACCCGATTTCTTTCTCATAATCATGGATAATTAGAAGTGAATAAATTCTACGATTATAGAAAAAATCGGGTACTTTTGAACCAATGCACGAACAGGGCTATCCGCGGAGGCGGATTTAGTTCAACACGCAGTATAGCCAATAAGGGTTTCAGTGGTATGCGAAGGTCATCTCCCGCATCAATCTTTCGTCTCGGTTGACAAGAACGTCGCTCCGCAATCCCTTACTGGCCATACCGCCACCGTTATCGCCAAGTTGTAGAAAAAGAAATTCACATAGGGAAAAGCTTAAAAGATGAAGTGAGAAAACTCTATCAAAAAAAATCATAATATATTTGTTTTTCAAAGAATATGTGATAACTTTGTAC
>JAAYKJ010000047.1 GCA_012522505.1 Clostridiaceae bacterium | reverse complement strand
GCTTGATAGTGCTTTTGCTTTGCAAAATGCACTACATTAATGTTGCGTCTTTTAACGCTCTGCGTTAAAAACGCTTGAGCCGAACTATACAGCTCTTGCAAATGAAGCGTAGTTTCCGTTATGCACATCTATATCTCAAGTATATAGGGTGTGAACAGATGCAACCTCAGTGTTTGGGAAATGAGGAGCAAAAAAAGGACAAGGCTAATCCATTCCCTGTCCTTTCCAAAACCAGACACTCATAACGATTGAATTTCTACCCGATTAAAAGGATTTTTTGGCCTGCGGAAGGCTCTTTCTCTTCGGCCATATCATTATCATCCAGAATTTTCTGTACCGGAACCCTGTACCTTTTCGCAATGCTCCAAAGGCTGTCATTTTGCTGTGCGTAATAGACGAGCAGTGGCGGATTTTCCTTCTTTTCGGCAGCTCTAACCCCTTTTACATCGGTGACGATGTCGATTTGCTGCTTTTTGGACATATGCACCTGTACGCTGATTAGCGCCTTAACAGCCAGTTCAGTATCGGAGATGATTTCAAAGCTGCTCTGATCGATGCCCAGTGATATATCAATATCGTGCGGTGCCTGGGGATCGGCCATGGCCAGCCTATGTGTAAACATTACCTCCTGGTTGGCACCACGGATAACCCTCATATCCATGCCCGTACCATAGAGAACACAAATATCCAGACACCCGTTTACCTCTATCGCCCCTTCTTCTTTTTCGGTTGATATAAGCCTGGGTTTCATGGTGAGGCTTAAGACTTCCTCAAGCGTATCTCCTGCCGTATCCAGCATGAAGTTGTCGTTAACCTGGATGTTGTCGTACATATCGTTTTCTTCCACACAAATGGTTACAGGTTTCTTATCCAGTTCAAAATCATAATCCAGGCAATAGGCGTCATTGACCAAATGAACATTCTCTGATGAATACAGAAAATATTCCACACCGATTTCAGCATCCAGCCTTACCCGGGTTAAAAGCCCATCCATATCCTCGTCGGGTTTCAGCGAAATGGACTTGACCGTGGGGTTAACCGATATGTTGGTATATCGGAAGTTTTCGATGTCCAGGTTTTTCGATATCGGAACCTCCATATGGATATTCTCCAGACGTGCGCTGTCATTCTCGGCGCGGTACAGGTAATCCACCTCAAGCAAGCCTTCCAGGTTTGCGTTGTCATTCACCCTGACATCCTTCAGTGCTGCATGGTTATACAGGATTTCCTCCATCACTGGTTTTCCTTCGGGAAGATCCATGCTTTCAGCCACATTCACGGTTTTTTCGCCTGTCTCCTCCAGCATGGCAATTTTCTGATGATTTGCCCTTTGATAGATGTTCTCACCCTGAACCGATTCCCCGGCCTCAATGCTCTTTGCCAGAAGATACTTCACATTTAGCTTTATCACAGACCTTGCGCTTAATTTCCTGCCGTTTAGGATATCCACACTGGAATGCTCCACACTGCTCTTTGCCACGGTGCGGATATCTTCTTCCCGGGCTGGGTAATTGCAAGAAATAGACCAGGGGGCTTTGGCATTGATGGCTTCCAGACTTTGCTCCTGATTGTCAGCCCGGTATATCACCTGGTAAATGATCTCGCCTCCGACCTCCATAACCTTGCCTGTTTTTTCTCTTGTTCTTACGATGACATCGGTATCCACGACAAGAATATCCAGCACATCGGGCTTGTTGTCGGGCACAATCAAACCGGTTTCCAATAGTTCTTCCTTCTGCTGTTCATCAATCGTCTGAAAAACATTGATGGGTTTTTTTATTAATTCAACTGACATATGAATCCCCCTCAAGGTATAAAATACACTTTGTAATATATATGGGTGTTGTCCCTAAATTATGACTTGTTTTTGTAAATCGTTCCCGCAGATCTGTCACATTCAGGGAGCTTTGGTTCTTCTCTCTTCAGTATACTTGGAATTCCCGGGAAATATGACTTTAGGCTGGTGGGCTGACGCATGCCGCAATCGAGTAGGAGGCCACCCCTTGGTTAAGCAGCCTTCCTATCAACATGAAGAAACCCCGGCGTTATCGCCGGGGCTCCTGAATTCACTGGATTTGCAAATCTTCTGGATAAAAAACCAACTAAAATAGTATGGCCATTGTTATACGATCATTTTGTTGTTGCCACAAATTTTAATTTCAACGGTGTTGGTTAATACATCGGTATAGCTGTAGGAAACTTTTCGAACATTCTTAAAATCGTTTTCAAATCGAACTGTAAAAATGCTGGGATAGGTACATTCCAGAATGCCTTCTTTCACAAATGTTTTCTTTCTTCCCTTGTTTGCTTTCAATTGAATTCGTTTACCGATGCAAGATTCCATCTCCTTCTTGATTTGAACCAGAGTGTTTTTCTCAACCATACCAATCACCTCTTCTTTTGTCTTTGACATTATATCACAATTTTCATGCCGCTGTCAATGAAATAAATTATTATACTCGCGTTCCCTTGTTCTGTCAAGTGATTTTGCGAATATCTATCCCCGTATGCAGCATTTCTACCAATTTATTCGGGTTTTTCACCGCTTTTTATAGTCATTCTTGCTTTTGGGCATCTGTGGGTTTTATTTGACAATTTGGCTTGCGGCCTTTATTTCTTACATCGCGCTGACATTTCATAGAAATGCTCGTTATTAAGTATTTCCTAAAACTTGTTTTTCATGCATGGAAGACATGAATTTTTTGAAAATCCTTGTGACGGCTATGGCCTTCATGCAGCTTTGCCTTTACATCTTGCGGCTGAAGGTACCATGGCCCCGGAAGATCTACAGCTTGTCAAACTCCTCCATGAACTGCATGTGCGCATCTTTTTCGCGAATGACTTCTTCGAGCATCATGGTATAATTTTTTTGGGCCCAGCAGCGTTTACTGTTATAG
>JAAYKJ010000046.1 GCA_012522505.1 Clostridiaceae bacterium | reverse complement strand
TTTAGGGTATCCGGCTCTAGTCGATTGGGAAAAAACAGAGAATGATGTCGTAACAGCCTATATCGAGGTAAAGGTGACGCCCCAGCGCGGCCAGGGCTTCGACAGGGTTGCTGAAAGGATATATCAGTACCCTCAGGTTAAAAGCTGCAGCCTGATGTCGGGAGGATATGATTTGTTTGTTGTTGTCGAAGGCAAATCCATGAAGGAAGTTGCGCTTTTTGTGGCGGAGAAGCTGGCTCCCATTGAATCTGTTCTAAGCACAGCCACCCATTTTGTATTGAAGAAATATAAGGAGAAGGGTGTTGCGTTCGATCAAAAGACGAAAGATAATAGAGAGGCTGTGGTTTTATGAACATCAAAAAAATGATAGCCCCTCATATTCATTCAGTACCATTCTCAGGCATCCGAAAATACTTTGATTTGATCAATGAGATGAAGGATGCCATTTCATTGGGCATTGGCGAACCGGATTTTGTTACCCCATGGAGCATTCGCGACGAGGGGATCTATTCTCTTGAAAAGGGATATACAAACTATTCCTCAAACGCAGGAACACCTGAGTTAAGGCAAGAAATATGCCGCTATATGAAAAGGCGTTTCAACCTTTCATATTCATTTGACAGCGATGTACTTGTTACCGTAGGAGGCAGTGAAGCGATTGATCTGGCCATCCGGGCGCTGATATCACCGGGCGATGAAGTGATCATTCCCGAACCCTCATTTGTAGCCTATAAAGGTTGCACGCTTTTTGCGGGCGGGGTTCCTGTACCACTCCCCCTGAAGGCTGAAAACCAGTTCCGCTTGAAGCGGGAAGATCTTGAGCCGCTGATTAACGAGAAGACGAAAATCCTTATCATCGCCTATCCAAACAATCCCACCGGAGCGATCATGGAATATGACGATTATAAGGAAATCGTGGAGCTTTTGAAAAACAAGGATATCATGATCATATCCGATGAGCTGTATGCAGAGCTGACATATTCCGAAAAGCATGTTTCCATAGCAAACTTCGATGAAATGAAAGACAGAACCATTGTGGTTAACGGTTTGTCAAAAGCATATGCGATGACCGGCTGGAGAATCGGGTTTTGCTGTGGTCATCAGGAAATTATCAGCCAGATGAAAAAGATTCACCAATACGCTATCATGTGTGCGCCTACCACAGCCCAGTTTGCTGCAATAGAAGCTCTGAAAAACGGTGATGAAGAGGTTAAGACCATGGTGACGGAGTACAATCGCAGAAGAAGAGCTGTTTTGCATGGTTTTCGCAGCATCGGCCTGGACTGTTTCGAACCTCTTGGCGCATTTTATGTTTTTCCGGATATTCAAAGAACAGGCCTGACCTCCGATGAATTCTGTGAACGGCTACTGATGACGGAAAAAGTACTTGCGGTTCCCGGAAACGCTTTCGGAGATTGCGGTGAAGGTTTTATCCGGGTAACCTATGCCACCTCCATGGAGAACCTGATGGAGGCCATTAAGCGGATTGGTCGATTCGTCAGCATCCTGTGAATATGCTGATTGCAAGGATTATGCCACTTTTTCTTTTTCGCTCCGGTACATTTGCCGTAAAATAAGCTTGTCCAATAGCCGACTGGCCCTTAGAATCTCCTCGGGATTCCCGGACTCAATCGCTTCGTACAAATAACTGCGTGCTTTTTGGATATTTATCATCTTTCGTATCCCCCTTATTAACTTGCATGGTGGAATTTGTAATATTATGATATACCATGTTCTGATTTTAAAATGTGTGGGAGATACTGTCAATACCAAAAGACATGGCAAAGCCGGAAAGCGGCATGAATAGCCAGCGCTGTCATCTTGCAGGTATGGGAAATAGTGTTATAATATACCGAAAAGAACGGAAACTAAGTGGAGCAATTCTTTCATTGGCATGGCTTTTGAAAGATGCAGAGGGGGAAATACTGGTTTATCAAATGCTCTTAAGACCCCTTCCTCATGTGAACTGCTAAAGAGGGGACAAGGAACAACCCCTCTATTTTAACAATTTGTTCATATTTAGTTCAAAAGAATACTGCATAATGAAATAGACTGCAAAAACCTGTAGGCTACAGGTGAATTAATCGCTACAGACAGGTTCTGTAGTAGATCGGAGGAACGCGATGATAGAAATACAAAACCTCACAAAGCACTATGGAGAAATAAAGGCAGTAGAGGATGTGAACTTTACTGTCAACAAAGGAGAAATCCTCGGTTTTCTTGGACCTAACGGGGCTGGAAAAACCACCACAATGAATATCATAACGGGGTACATTCCTTCCACATCCGGTACAGTGAAGGTGGATGGGTTTGATATTATGGAACAACCCCGCGAGGTAAAAAAAAGAATTGGCTATTTACCCGAGCAGCCGCCGTTATATATGGATATGACGGTAACAGATTATCTTGATTTTTGTTCAGCTCTGAAAGAAGTCGATAAGAAAGAATGGAAAGGCCAGAAAAATGACATCATGGAGCTTGTGAAGATCACACATGTGCAACATCGGCTGGTCCGAAATCTTTCCAAGGGATATCGTCAAAGGGTCGGGTTGGCTCAAGCCCTTGTCGGGGCACCAGATGTCCTGGTTCTGGATGAACCTACAGTAGGCCTCGATCCGAAGCAAATTATTGAGATCAGAAAGCTGATTAAGGCTTTGGGGAAAAACCATACCATCATTCTCAGCTCGCATATTCTTCCTGAGGTAAGCGCAGTCTGTGAGCGGATTGTTATTATTAACAAGGGGCAGGTTGTTGCTACCGACACGCCAGAGCAATTGTCTAAAAACCTTGGCGATTATACCCGGTTTACAATGACCATCGCTGGTCCCGACAAGAAGGTCAGTGAAATGCTGAAGCAGATATATGGCATAAAATACCTGGAGGTTCAATCCAAGGTGAATGATGATGAATTCAGCTATGTTATAGAAGCCGACAAGGATGTGGATGTCCGCAAGCCGATTTTCCACAGGCTGGCCGAAGCTGGATATCCAATACTCGAGTTACGATCATTAGGTATGTCCCTGGAGGATATCTTCCTGCAACTGACAACCGAGGAAAAGGAGGTAAACTAATATGTTGGCGATTTGGAAACGTGAAGTGCAGGCTTATTTCTATCAGCCGATTGCATATGTTTTGATAGGGCTGTTTTTCCTTATTTCATCCATATATTTTACAATGGGTACGGTTGCCAGCGGCTATGCGGAAATCAATTATCTGTTGCAAAATATCATTTTTATTTTTACGTTTATCATTCCCATCTTAACCATGCGAATCCTAACTGAAGACAGGAAAAATGGCACAGAGGTTTTACTGGTCACATCTCCTTCCAGCATTACCCAGATTGTTTTGGGTAAGTTTTTAGCCTCTTTCACCGTCTTCATGGTAATGTTCTTATCTACCTTCATCTATTTGGCCATTCTATATATCTTAGGAGGAGCTCCGGAAATTCCGATGGTGATAGGCGGCTATCTTGCTTTCCTGCTGGTGGGTGCTTCCTTTATTTCCATCGGCGTTTTTGCTTCATCGCTTACTGAAAATCAGATCGTTGCGGCAATTATTAGCTTTGTAATCCTTTTGCTGGTGAATCTGATGGATGCCATTATTTCCTTTACAAGTGGTATTCTGGCCAAGATTTTGAGTGTATTCTCTTTAATGTCCAGATACAGCGACATGAATTCCGGAATATTGGATATTACCTCCATTATATATTATTTGAGCTTTACTGCAGTATTTATATTTTTAACAACCAGGGTTATTGATAAAAGACGTTGGAGTCAGGGGTGATGAACATGAAGAATAGTTTTATTAATAAAAGAAGCTTGCGGTTTGGCTCATATTCCGTTGTGTTAACTGTTATTGTCATTGCGGCAGCTGTTATCCTGAACATGATCGTTGGAGCCACACAACTGAGGGAAAAACTAAAAATAGATTTGACCAGCAACAAGTTGTACAGCATTGGCGAAAAGACGGATGAGGTTCTTAAAGAGCTGGATACAGACGTTGAAATTATTGGTTTGTTTGACGAAAGCCAGATTGGAAGTTCCCTGTACTCACAGGTGATTGAGTTTATCAAGCAATATGATTCAAAAAGCAACAAGATTAGCGTCCGATATGTTGATCCGGAGAAGGATCCTGCATTTATCCAGAATGAATTGGATCCCGAAGGAATACTGGGTGTGAAAAAAAGTGATTTTGTCGTAAGAAGCAATAAACGTTCCAAGGTATTGTCCACGTATGATATCTTTGAACAAACTTTTGATCAGAACTCATACTCATTCCGTGTAACGGGCCTAAATGCAGAGTATGCTTTTACCGGTGCTATTCGGTATGTTGCTTCCGAAAATATTCCGGTTGTGTACTATACCGAAGGGCATGGAGAAGGAAAGCTGGAGGCAGATTATTCCGAGTTAAAGTCCAGCATAGAACTGAATGGCTATGAACTGAAGCCGCTTAATCTGACGGCGGTTGAAAGCGTACCCGGGGACGCTTCCGTTATTCTTGTCGTAAGCCCGCAGCAGGATCTTTCACTGTCTGAAAAGGAAAAGCTCACCATATACATGGAAAATGGTGGGGGCACGATATTCCTTTTCGATCCGCTGCAAAGCAATGCCAAACTACAGAATTTTGAGGACTTCCTGGCGAAGTTCAACATCGGCTTGGGATATGATGTTGTGTTTGAAATGGCGGCAAACCGTTCTGCATACGGGCAGCCCAATATCTTCATGCCGTATGTGGAGAACAATGATATTACCGCAAACCTGGATCCGGATAAATTAAACATGACAATCGTTAATGCCCGAAGTGTTCCGGTTCTGAAAAATGTTAAGGAATGGATTACAACCACACCGCTGCTGGTTACATCGTCAGAAGCCGTCGGCAAATCTTTCGAAGAAGGAGCGGAAGATACCCAGGGACCACTAAACATAGCGGTAGCAGCCGAGAATAAAGGCAACGCTGCTGCCAGCAAAACGCTTGTGATCGGGAACGCCTATTTGGTTAGCGACCAAGGGTTGGATACCACAGGGACCGGTAAGAAATTCCTTTTGAATGGTCTGAACTGGATGCAGGATCAGCAGGCAGACATCTATATTCCTGTAAAGAAGTACACCACACCCAGGCTTGAGGCAATTACGCAGCAAACCCTGACGATTTTGTTTATTAGCCTGATCATTGTTGTTCCGTTGATAATAATTGGCGTAGGCGTGTTTGTCTGGTTAAGGAGGAGACACCTATGAGCAATTTTAAAAAACTGCTTATTCCAGCCATTATCCTGGTGGTTCTTGTCGGCGGGTACTTCATTGTGACAAATTTGCCCGAACCCGAAAAAGAGCAAAATCCGGATATTGCCTCGGAAAAAATAGAGATTTATGACTTTGTGAAAAGTGATGTTGCTGAGTTTTTGATTGAAAACAATGAAGGACTGATGCATTTCCAATACGTCACCATTCAGGTTGAGGAGGAGACAATCAAAGAAGACGGGACCACAGAAACCAAAATGGTGGACAGAAACGTGTGGCAGGCATTGGTGCCCGAGGGTATGAAGGTCAATACCAGCACAGTTGATAATATCGTGTGGAATGCTAATACATTGAAGGCTCAAAAGATCATTGAAGAAAATCCATCCGACCTGAACATCTATGGCCTGAACGATCCGGTGAAGCTTACCTTTAAAATGAAGGACGGGACCCAGCATGTCCTCCTGGTCGGGAACGAAACGCCTACAGGCGGTTCATATTACGCAAAGAAGGAAAGCGAGCCTGTTGTATACACCATAGGCAGTTACGAAGGGGAGAAATTTGTCCAGCGTAAATTTGACCTGATGTCGAAGGATGTATATGACGAAGAAATCACGGCAGACCAGTTTGAAGCCATATCCTTTACACGAAAAAATCAGAAGGTATTCGATGCCACGGTGTCGGATTCAAAATGGTGGCTTACCTGGCCAATCGACGCGGAAGCGCGTTATGAGCATCTTTTTACGATAGCCGAATCTCTCTCGGTTGTTTCGGTTACGAAATACATCGAGGAGGATGCCACCGAGTTGGCTCAATATGGTTTGGAGAACCCGGAATATGTTTTTGACTATACAGTGGAGGGGCAAGAGTACAAATTGTCTCTTGGCAACAGGGATCAGAGCGGGAATGCGTTTTATGCCATGCTCAATGACAATGGAACTGTTTTTACGCAGAGTGAAAGTGCATTTACTTTTCTCGATAAGCCCATTGAAGA
>JAAYKJ010000276.1 GCA_012522505.1 Clostridiaceae bacterium | reverse complement strand
GTATAAATCGTGTAATGCTAGTTCTGTTATGGGTCAAGCTGCGTAGTTTTTCTTTAAAGGTATTCATCGCAATCGCTAGCATTCGTCATTCCTCTATTCGCTTGTATGCACATGTGTTGAAGATTCATGTTTCCAAGCTTGTTTTGCTAATCAACTTCCGCCAGTTTCATACCTTCCTTCAGGATAATGGCCTTGTCTGCAACCATTTCAACATCTTCGAGAATATGAGAGTTCAGTAGAATTGTCTTTCCCTCCCGTTTCATTTCCAGAATAAGGTTTCTCATCTCCATCCTGCCCAAAGCATCCAGTCCTGATGTAGGCTCATCCAGTATCAGCAGCTCGGGGTTTCCCAGAAGTGATTGCCCAACCGCAAGCCTTTGCAGCATGCCTTTTGAGAACGTTTTAACCTTTTTATGAGCGCTGGAGGTAAGACCAACCTTTTCCAGAATGGATTTGATCTGTTGCTTTGCTTCTGTTTTGTGGATTTTTTGTATTTTCGAGAAGAAATCCAGTATTTCAGTACCGGTCAGAAAGGGATGAAAGTAAGGCGTTTCAGGTGAATATCCGACTGATATCCCCCTGGGTACTTCCACTTCTCCGCTATCGATTTTCGTTAGGCCCAGAATCATTTTGATAACAGTTGTTTTCCCTGCACCGTTGGCACCAAGCAGACCATAGACCTCTCCCTTGTTCACATGGAAGCTAAGATTGGATACTACGGTTACATTGTTGAATTTCTTGAACAGATTTTTACACGCTATCATGACACACCTCCCTATTCATGGGTTCATCAGTCATCAATTCGATTACAGGTACATCATACAACGCTTGGCTTTCCATCCCATATTGCAAACCTTAAGATTATCTTAAGAAAACATTTTTGTTGGACAGTGATTTGAGGGTCGCCCTGGTGAGCTTATTCGTCAAAATTCAACAAAATAATTAAGTAAACCAATTTATTCAACAAGTATTGACAGGAAACATATGGTGATCTATAATGGCAATACAGGTGAGTGAATATTCACTCACCATAAAGAGTGATAAGAAAAGAGTTATTAATAGAAAAGGTAGAATAGCGCGCAGTCAGGACGCGTAAGAGGCGCTACAGGTATACAGGCTATAACAGGGAAAGAAGAAGGGGATGGAAAAATGGCTGATGTGACTGAAAATGTAATGGAAATGGAGGAGGATACCCAAAAGGGCAGGTTTTTAACTTTCTCATTGGGCAAGGAAAACTATGGCATTGAAATCAAGTATGTAACAGAAATCATAGGGATTCAGGCTATAACTGAAATACCGGAACTACCCGAATATGTCAAGGGCATTATCAATCTTAGAGGCAAGATAATCCCTGTGATGGATGTAAGGCTTCGTTTCAAAAAAGAGCCAAGAGCGTATAACGATAGAACCTGTGTGATCGTAATCGACATTCAGGATGTATCTATCGGCCTCATAGTTGATTCTGTTGCAGAGGTTCTTACAATTCCCGACGAGGGTATTGTTGAACCGCCAAAAATCAATCGGGGCTTTAACAACAGGTACATAAAAAATATTGGTAAAGTCGGTAATGATGTGATGCTTCTGCTAGATTGCGAAAAGTTGCTCACAGAAGATGAACTGGAAGTTATAAGTGAGTCTGTATAGAGCTTTAAACATCTATTGGTAAATCTTAATTCGAAAACGGAGGAATTGAAAATGGTTAAGTGGTTTTTAAACTTAAAAATTGGTGCTCGTATCATTACCGGCTTTTTACTTGTTGCGATCATAGCATGCGTTATCGGTGTTGCTGGTATTATCGCTTTAGGTCGAATCCAGGGCGCTTACACCGTTGCCTACACGGACAGCGTCGAAGCATTGGAATACACTGAAAGAATCAGCTCTTCATTTCAGCGCACCAGGATGAATGTTTATGGAGTGGTTTTGGCAGATACCCGGGCTGACAAGGAATATCACATTGAAAGAGTCGAGCATTTCGGTAATATCATCGTAGAAAACATAGAGGCATATAGAGAGATGCTGTCCAGCTATAAGTACGAAGAGGTGGAAACAGAACTTGCATTGATTGATGCGATACAGAACGGGTTGGAAACATACTACGAAAAAGAACAAGCCCTGTTAAATGGAATTGCTATGGAATCCGACCGCAAAACAGAGGCTTATGAAATGCTAAAAAAGGGTGGAGACATTAACAACCTCGCTTTAGCTGTGGATGATGCGATCGCCGAATTAATTCAATATAATATTCAATATGCAGAGAATCAAATTACTGCCAATGGAAACCAGGCGGACAGGTCAACCGTCGTTATGGTTGTTGCAGCTGTTTTGGGGGTATTATTGGCAATCCTGATTGGTGCGTTTATTACACGCCACATTTCCAGGCCGATCGGAAAGATGGTTGAGGCAGCCGATAAACTTGCTTTAGGGGATATTAATGTAAATGTTCAATCAGATTTTAAGGATGAGATCGGAAAACTCGCAGATTCCTTCGGCAAGATGATCGTAAACATCCGTGAGCAAGCACGGGCCGCCGAAAGGATAGCTGCAGGTGATTTAACTGTACAGGTTGATATTCGATCGGAAAATGATCTGCTGGGCATGAAACTTTCTGAAATGGTTGAAAAGAACAATGAAATTTTGACCAATATTGCTGTTGCCGCAGATCAGGTGGCTGCTGGAGCAAAACAGGTATCCGATTCCAGCATGGCTCTTTCTCAGGGAGCAACCGAACAAGCAAGCTCTATAGAGGAACTAACCGCCTCCCTCGAAGAAATATCCTCCCAGACCGAACTTAATGCTAAAAATGCTACGCAGGCAAATGAACTTGCTGAAACTGTCAAGACAAATGCTGAGCAGGGGAACAGCCGGATGCAGGAAATGCTAAAAGCGATGGAAGAGATCAACGTTTCTTCTGCTAACATCTCGAAGATAATTAAAGTAATAGATGAAATCGCATTCCAGACGAATATTCTTGCATTAAATGCTGCAGTTGAAGCAGCAAGAGCAGGGCAGCATGGTAAAGGTTTTGCTGTGGTAGCAGAGGAAGTTAGAAATCTGGCAGCACGTTCTGCCGACGCAGCTAAAGAGACGACGGATATGATTGAGGGATCCATCAAAAAGGCAGAGGATGGTACGAAGATTGCCAATGAAACCGCTACTGCCCTGAACAAGATCGTTGATGGGGTGGCAAAAGCCGCTACTCTTGTTAGCGGGATAGCAGTTGCTTCCAATGAACAATCCAGTGGGATAGCACAAATCAATCAGGGAATTATGCAGGTGTCACAGGTTGTACAAACAAATTCAGCAACTTCTGAGGAAAGTGCTGCCGCAAGTGAAGAATTAGCAAGCCAAGCTGCACTGTTGAAGGATTCTGTAAATCGATTTAAACTCAAAGAAATGAATCAGTCATATAGCAATCTAAGCAGGTTAAGCCCTGAAGTGCTAAAGATGCTTGAATGTATGCCCGAAAGAAAAAATGGTGATCCAGATTACGAGGAAGAAGCCTATTCAAGTGCCGCCAGTTCAAAGGCGAAGATAGTATTAAGCGACAATGAATTTGGCAAGTATTAAATTTGTCAGTCAGGTAGACTTCATTTTCCTTATGCGGTAACGGGTAAAAAACAGATCCTATTCGTGACCTTACGGGCACGGGATTTAGGAGTATTTGACGAAGCGAACATGGGGTGAGCCCTGCACTCACTCCGTGTAAGCTTTGACAAGGGAAACAGGGTGATATATAATGCCCTAAAAGGTAAGTGAACATTCACTCACCGGAGGAGGGTTGATATGGTAAAAGGATTTCCTTCAAGAAAAGATAGTATCATTTTAGCTGTTATCGATATAATCAATGAAAGTGGTGTTCAGGGCTTATCGACGAAAGAAATTGCAGCTAAGCAGGGGATATCCGAGTCGCTTTTATATAAGCATTTTAAGAGTCTTGATGAGGTTCTGGTTGCTGTAATTCAGTATTATTCGCGATTTGATACGATGATCATGAACACAGTACAAAATAGGGATATTTCATGTAAGGAGAAAATACTTGAGTTTACAAAATCGTTTGTCGAACTATATGAAAGTTATCCAGCTCTTGCAGCCATTATTCTTAATTATGAAACATTAATGCACTATGGACATACAAGGGATATGGTCATTGATATTATCAATAAACGCACAGACTTTGTAACACAAGTTCTTGAAACAGGGCTGCGTGTTGGGGAATTTGAAAAATATTATACTGCACAGGAACTGACGGATATCGTTATGGGTACTATCAGAACCATGATATTAAGATGGAAAATGTCTGGGCATAGTTATCCACTAAAAGCAGATTTATTGATTACAATAAAAAAGGTGCTGGACAGGTGTTAATTCTGAGCATATGAAGTTGAGGAGATTAAGGCTATAGATCCAGTTCGATTGAATTTTCCAACGTGATGTAGGTTATGGGGAGGTTTGAGGAAGATGAAAAAGGTGCTGGTTGTAGATGATGCTGCTTTTATGAGGATGTCAATAAAAAATATTCTCGAAAGGAATGGCTATGTCGTTGCCGGTGAAGCTGAAAACGGTAAAGTTGGTGTAAAGAGATATAAGGAGCTCGCCCCTGACATTGTGACTCTCGATATAACCATGCCAGAAATGGATGGGATAACAGCGCTGAAAGAAATCAAAAAGATTGACAACAAAGCAAAAGTTGTTATTGTTTCTGCAATGGGGCAGGAAGTCTATGTAAGAGAGGCCATTATGTGTGGTGCGGCAAGTTTTATTGTAAAACCTTTTAAAGAGGAGCATGTAGTAAAAACATTACAGGCAATTTAACAAGCATTCTCTCATATTCATTCAGCAAAATGCCCGTGGTATTATGCAACACAAGATGATATTGTTTTATCGAAAAAAAAGCGGGGTGAACAAATTGTCAAAACTCTCCCATGATCCTATGATGGAAATGTTTATTTTTGAAACGGCCCAGTTGCTGGAGCAGCTTGAGGAGATCATCATCAACAGCGAAAAATCGAATTCCTATTCTGCGCACAATATCAATGAAATCTTTCGAATCATGCATACCATAAAAGGTTCCTCTGCAATGATGCTATACAATAATATTTCTACCCTTGCACATTCTATGGAAGATCTTTTCTTTTTTCTTAGGGAGACAAAGCCGTCATCGGTAAATTTTTCAGAACTCACGGACCTAATACTGAAAGGTGCAGATTTCATCAAAACTGAGCTTGTCAAAATTGAAGAAGGTATGGAAGCGAATACCGATTCCGGGTTTCTTATTGATGAAATCAGCAAATTTCTTGCAGACTTAAAAAAGGCGAATTCATCGATACAGAACTGTGAAAAAGAAGAAAAATCAGACTCTAAAGAAAAACAAAAATATTACATAAGGTCAGACAAGTTCGCTGATATGTCCACTACCAAAGCCTTCAAAGCAGTTATACACTTCGAAGAAGATTGTAAAATGGAGAATGTAAGGGCCTTTAACGTCATACACAACATAAAGGATTTAGTTAGTCATATTTGCTATTTTCCTTCTAATATTATTGATGATGACGAAACGGATGAAATTATCAGGAAAGAAGGTTTCAAAATCCTTTTTAGGGCTGATTGCGATATAGATGCGATTCGTGAAACACTAATGCAGACGGTTTTTCTAAAGAATCTTGAGTTGGCAGAGATAGACAATGACGAAGAAAGGATTCAGTTGGAAAAACAGCAGGAAACTGCCAATGTTTATCCAACCGTTCATAAAGCAGCAGAAAACGAACTTGAAGTCGAGGCTCAGTCCCAACTACGTGGTCAAAGCATGATAAGTGTAAGCGTATCCAAACTGGACGAGCTAATGGATTTGGTAGGGGAGATGGTCATTGCAGAGGCCATGGTTGTACAGAATCCCGACCTGAAGGGGCTGGAGCTGAATAACTTTCAAAAGGCTGCGCGTCAGTTGAATAAAATCACCAGTGAGATGCAACATATCGTCATGTCCATCAGAATGGTTCCTCTCACGGCCACCTTTCATAAGATGAACCGGATAGTGCGGGATATGTGTAAGAAGTTGGGCAAGGATGTACAACTTAAGATTATTGGTGCAGAGACCGAAGTGGATAAGAACGTAATTGAGCATATATCCGATCCATTGATGCATCTCGTACGCAATGCCCTTGACCATGGGATTGAACCACCTGAAGACAGACAGTCAAAAGGAAAGCCACAAACCGGGACCATTACTCTGGAAGCCAAAAGTGCCGGCAGTGATGTTCTTGTTATTGTAAACGATGATGGTAAGGGATTATGCAAGGAAAAACTGTTGGACAGGGCGAGAGCGAATGGCTTACTGCATAAGGCTGAAGTTGACATGTCTGACAGGGAAATCTATAACCTTATATTCCTGCCCGGTTTCTCAACGAAAGATAGTATATCGGAATTTTCCGGACGTGGTGTTGGGATGGACGTAGTCACGAAAAATATCGAATCGGTTGGTGGAACTGTTTCGGTAGACAGTATTCCGGATAAAGGAACAACAATCACGTTAAAGTTCCCACTGACATTGGCAATTATAGATGGAATGAATATCAAGGTAGGGAACTCCCGCTATACCATACCAACTGTATCGATTATAGAGTCTTTCAGGCCCCAAAAAGAAGCCATCATTACAGATCCTGACGGCAACGAAATGATCATGGTAAGAGGCCAGTGCCATCCGATCCTGCGGCTGCATGAGCGATACAAGGTAAAAACAAATATTACAAGCTTATTTGATGGAATTATCATAATGGTGGAGCAAGACAGCAAAACGCTCTGTATATTTGCAGATGAACTATTAGGACAACAGCAGGTAGTAGTAAAGGCATTACCCGAGTATGTCCAAAGATTCAAAAGAATTAGAGGGCTAGCGGGCTGCACATTGTTAGGGGATGGAAGCATCAGCCTTATCCTTGATATTGCAGGGCTGATACGGGTTTAGGGCAAAAAGCGTTTCAGAATGGCACAAAGATTGTCAATGGAATACAAGGTGGTTCACCGAACAGTTGAAAACAGGTGAGGTTTATGCTTAAAATTACGGATCAGGAATTTAGAAAGTTAGCAGATTACATAAAATCAAATTATGGAATTTGTTTAAAGGAAGAAAAGCGCTCTCTTGTAACAGGAAGGCTTCATAATGTGCTTGCTCAAAAGAACATGAACAGTTTTTCCGAATACTTTGACTATGTTATTTCAGATAAAACCGGGGACGCCGTAGTTACTCTGATAGACAAGATCACGACCAACCATACTTTCTTTATGAGAGAAGCTGCCCACTTTTTTTACTTTCGAGACAAAGTTCTGCCGTATCTTCTCAGCACCGTACGGGATAAGGATCTACGGATATGGAGTGCAGGGTGTTCCTCAGGAGAAGAACCATATACCTTGGCAATGATTATCGATGAGTTTTTTGGAAAAGAAAAAACGTGGTGGGATACAAAAATATTGGCTACTGATATTTCAAGCAAAGTACTAAAGGATGCCTCAGAAGGCATATATAGCAGCGAAGCGATAGCCACGCTGCCTTCACATTGGAAACTTAATTATTTCAAGAGATTGGATAGCGATAGATCGGTCATTGTTGAGAAGATTAAGAATGAAGTGATATATAGAAAGTTCAATCTCATGGAACGGGTTTTTCCATTTAAAAAGAAATTCCACGTGATATTTTGCAGGAATGTGATGATTTATTTTGATGAAAAGGAAAAAAGTGAACTGGTCAATAAACTTTATGATATGACTGACTACGGCGGGTATTTATTCATAGGGCATTCAGAATCTCTTAACCGTGAGCAGACAAGATATAAGTATGTCATGCCTTCAGTTTACAGGAAGGATTAGCCTGAATCAGAAAGATACGTTGTCCAAGATCGAGCTTGTGAGGTGGTATGGTGCAGCCCGGTAAAAAGGTAAGGGTTTTAGTGGTTGATGACAGTATTATCTTTAGAGAGGTGATATCCAGGGGGATTTCCTCCGATCCGAAAATAGAAGTTGTTGCTACAGCGAATGATCCCTTTGACGCGAGGGATAAGATTATTCAATATGAGCCTGATGTTATGACCTGTGATGTGGAGATGCCCAAAATGAATGGAATTGAGTTCATAAGAAGGCTTATGCCGCAGTATCCCTTGCCTGTTATTGTAGTAAGTGCGGTAAGCAGTGCAGTTTTTGATGCCATGAATGCAGGAGCCATTGATTTTGTGACCAAACCTGATGTGAAATCGGTCGTTAAGGTTGAAAACTTTATCAATGAGATGATTGTGAAAGTAAAGATAGCTGCCATGGCTAAAATATTGCACATGAAACCAGGAGCTTCATCTCAGAAAATAACGGGCAGCGAAAATGCCGATGAGAACAGGATAATTGCTATTGGAGCATCGACAGGAGGTACCGAGGCGATCCATAATGTGCTCAAACAGCTTCCCGCGAATGCGCCTGGGATTGTAGTTGTTCAGCATATACCACCTGATTTCTCCCGTATGTTTGCAGAAAGGCTTAACAGTACAATTGCTCTGAATGTTAAGGAAGCCAGGACCGGTGACTGCATCGAACAGGGGCACGTCCTGGTAGCTCCGGGAGACAAGCATATGAGAATCAAAAGGATTGGGGGCAAGTATAGGGTGGAGTGCTTCGAAGGTGAAAAGGTAAATGGACATTGCCCTTCTGTAGATGTCCTGTTTGAATCTGTGGCGAAAGAAGCGGGCAACCGGGCTATCGGCGTCATTCTTACCGGCATGGGCTATGATGGAGCCAAGGGATTGCTTTCCATGAGAAGAAAAGGTGCAAGAACGATCGGGCAGGATGAAGCATCTTCGGTTGTATATGGAATGCCAAAGGTTGCTTTTAACATTGGAGCGGTTGAAAAACAGGTAGCATTTCAGCAAATACCGCTTCTGATATATTCAATGCTAACATAGAACATCAATCGATAGGGTTAGACTTCAAAGGGGATAGGAATGGATAGGATTATTGGGATTGGTGAATATACCATAACAGAGGACATCAATACTGTAGTAAAGACATATGCTCTTTCTTCGTGTGTGGCATTAACGGCGTACGATTCATTTAGAAAGGTTTTGGGGATGGTGCATATTGCCTTGCCAAGCGCTGATATTGTGCAAAACAGAGCCATCGCAAACCCTGCATATTATGCAGATACAGCAGTACCCATGTTAATCAATAAAATTCGCCTGAGGTATGGCTGTGGCATAAAAGAGCTTGAACTCGGGCTTTTTGGCGGTGCGCAATCGATTCGGAAAGATGATGTATTTCATATTGGCGTACGTAATGTTGAAATGGTTGAAGCTGCGCTGAAGCAAATGAATCTGAAGGTATGTCACTATGATATCGGGGGAACTTCATCCAGAAGCGTAGCAGTTGAGGTCGCTACAGGCAAGGTTAAGGTTATTTGCCAGCCTTTATTCATATAAACAAGGAGGGTGGAAGATATGATTGATGTATCCTACAGTTGGGAGGATCTGTATTCGACCCTGTCGTCAATTGCTGACGGAGTGATCCGTGTTGACAGGAAAAGAAACATTGTTTTTATGAACAAGGCGGCCCAGAAGTACACGGGTTGGGATGAACAAGATGCAATTTTACAACCTGTGGATGCCGTATTCAATATTATTGACCCGAAAACAAGGGAGAAAGTAGAATGTTGTTTTGCTGAAATGATCGATTCGGGTAAAGCATGTTTTGGTTACTGTCCTATTCTTATATCAAAATCGGGCAGTGAGAGGTACATATCTGTCAATGTATCCCCTGTTGAATATGAAAACGGGCAGGTTTCAGGTGCTGTTATTACCTTTCAGGATGTTCCAATCAATATTTCAGGAAAAACCAATGGGTCGATATCGGCAGAGGATGTGACAAAGTACAGGATAATGGAAGAGAATCTAAGAAGGTCAAGAAATTTTAACTGGGCTATTTTTGAGGATTTTCCAGCGAAAATTTGGATATTAACGAAAGATAGAAAAATTGATTATGCGAACAAAAGATTATTGAAATTTGCAGGTGTAGAAACACATCAGGAATTGGATCGCGTGTGGATGAGATTAGTCCACCAGGAAGATCTCAGCGCATGCAGGCATGCTATTGAAAAAGCTTTTGAAAAAAAAGAGCCATTCAACTTTGAGCTGAGGATAAAATGCTCTGATGGAGAATTTAGGTGGGTTGCCAATTATACAGCACCATACCATGATGCGGATGGGAATTTTGCAGGGTACATTGGGGCTTTTAATGATATAACAGAGCAAAAGCAAGCACAGGATGTGCTGAAAAAGTATGAAATGATTTCCGAAAAGGCCACTGTGTAAGGAACTTGAAGAAATATTTGAGAAATATACAAATATCATAACTGAAACGGAGGAAGCAATATGAAGATATTAATTGCAGAAGATGATTTTGCCAGCAGAAAATTTCTGTTCAACCTCCTCTCCCCGTACGGAGAGTGCGATATGACCATAGACGGAATAGAAACAGTTGAAGCCTTTGTTATTGCCCATGATATAGGAAAACCCTATGACCTTTTATGCCTTGATATTATGATGCCAAAGATTGATGGGCTAAAAGCGTTACAGACCATCAGGGATTATGAAAAAAGGAAGGGTATCGATGGCCCGGATCGAATAAAGGTTATTATAACCAGTGCTCTTAGCGAAACAGAAGTTGTTTTTAATTCTTTCAGTACCGAAAGCGAGGTTTATACTACAAAACCTATTGATGCAGAGCGTGTGAAGGAAGCTCTAAAAAAACTGGAACTTGTGTGAAGTTTGGAGATTTAAAGACATGCATTCTATGGATATGATAAAAGGAGATCTCGACAGCGAGTGTGGCTTAACCTTTGTGAAGGGGGATTGAGAGGAAAATGCTAAGGTTATATGATGAGAAAATGTCATATACAGGCAATCACAGAGTTGTGAGCGATGAGTTGCGGGTGCTGTTTGCAGGAAAGAGCGATATCCATACAGAATTGATTTGCAGCAAGATTAGAGAGTTTGGGTATAAAGTCATACCTTTTTATGCAGCCTCCGAAGAACATGCGAAAGGGCACTTGAAGAATTCCCGCTGTGATCTTCTGATTCGTTTGCACGGCCAGTCCAGCATTCCCAACGATAAAATTGTACGGATGTTATCTGAACTGGAAATGGTAGTTCCGTGGATAATGGTGTATAGCAATGCGGAAAAGAATGAAATTATTCAAACTTTAGATACCGGTTGCCGGGATGCAATCCATACAGGGGACCTGGACAGACTGGAGTTTGTTATCCATAGTTTACTGAAAGAAATTGAAAGAGAGTATAGAAATAAAGCCAAACAGGTGAGGCTTATCACAGAGAAGGAGAAGCTTGCACTTATTCTTGGAAGTATCGGTGACGGGGTCATTACAGTCGGCACTGATGAAAGGATTGTGATGATGAACCGTGGTGCCGAGAAGATAACCGGATGGCCCAGCGAACAGGCAGTTGGAAAACTATTAACAGAGGTATTCAAGGTTGTCGATAAAAAGACGCGTACCCCAATGGACTACTTGCTGGACTTTGCTATGAAAAGCGGAGAAATGACAGGTCTGAAAAGGAATACCGTACTTATCTCCAGAAATGGTGACGATAAATATGTATCAGCAAGCATTGCTCCGATCAGGGTCTTGGAAGAGACTATTGGAGTGGTCATTGAGTTTCGGGATATAACAAGGATCCGAAAGACAGAAGAAAAGCTGTTGACTGAACAGCGAAACCTGAATTTGATTTTTGATGCGGCTCCTATTGGTATGCTATTGGTAGATGAAAACAATGTTATCAAAAAGGTAAACAAGTCTATGTTGAGTATCACCGGCTGCCAAGAGCAGGAAATGCTCAATCAAAAGATAGGAAAGGGCTTGGGCTGCACCAACAGTTTGAAACACAGGAATGGTTGCGGCTTCAGTGCACTGTGCGGGAAATGTGAGTTGCAAAGGAATCTGCTCAAAATTGGGAACTTACGGGAAACCATACTGACAATAGAAACCAATTTAACTTTGCTAAAAGATGGAACCGAAAGCCCACTTTGGCTAAAGATAAATTCCGTTCCGGTGAAAATCAATGATGAGAATCATATCATGCTGGTTATCGATGATATCACAAAAGATAAACAGGTGGAAAGTGAACTTGAGAAATCGAGGGAACGTGCCGAAGCTGCAAATCATGCAAAAAGTGAGTTTCTTGCCAATATGAGCCACGAGATACGTACCCCGCTTAACGGTATGCTGGGAATGATCGACTTAACCTTGCTAACAGGTCTGACAGAGGAACAGAAGGAGAATCTATTAATTGCGAAGAGCTGCGCCTCTACGCTTCTGAATATAATAAGCGATATTCTGGATTTTTCCAGAATTGAAGCAAGAAAATTGACCCTGGAAAACATCGACTTTGGCTTTATCGAGCTAATGGAGTATACCATCAAACCTCACATGATAAAAGCCCGGGGAAAAGGACTTGAGCTAAGATACCAGCTTGATCCGGGAATCCCTTCGGTTGTTAATGGCGATCCGAACAGACTAAAGCAGGTGATCAACAACCTTCTTGGGAATGCAGTAAAATTTACCGATGCAGGTGAGATAGCCCTTTTCGCCAGCATAAAAGATAGCACCGACGAATATCTGGAACTGGAATTTCAGATTTCGGATACAGGTGTGGGTATAGAATCCGATGATGTTGAGAAGATATTTGATACCTTCAGCCAGGCCGACAACTCGATCACCAGGAAGTATGGTGGTTCGGGTCTTGGACTGGCAATTACAAGGCAACTGGTCAATATGATGGGTGGCAGCATTTGGGTGGAGAGTGCGATAGGGGAAGGAAGCACTTTTTACTTTACTGTAAAAATGGGCACAGGGAGTGCAGTAACCAGTACGAAGCATGACATTGAAGCTATTGCCAAGCCAAAGCATCCGCTTAAAATCCTGCTGGCTGAAGATGATGAAATCAACCAACTTGTGATAACCCGTATGCTCAAGGAAGCCGGACATTTTGTAGAAACCGCCAATAATGGTGTCGAGGCACTGCAAGCAATCAATAAAAAGAGTTACGATGTTGTACTAATGGATATCCAGATGCCGGAAATGGATGGGATTGAAGCTGTTGAAAGAATCCGGAAGGATGAGAGGGGTAAAGAAAGCCAAATTCCCATTATAGCGCTAACTGCTCACGCCCTTCAGGGTGATAGAGAAAAATACTTATCGGTGGGGATGGATGATTATATTTCAAAGCCGGTTCAGATGAACCGTTTACTTGAAACGATTGAAAAAACGATGGAAAAAACAAAAGTAAAAAAGCACAATAGCATACTTGGAGAGGGTGAGTACGACCGCGATGGTGATAACTTGACGAGCAGTGAACTAAAAATTGAACACAAGGAAAATGTAAAAAAAATTATCGATAGTATGTCTATGAGCGCAGAGCTTCTAGCGGATGCCCTTGAAAGCAATGATTTTTCGCTTGTAGAAAAGCATGCCCATGAAATAAAGGAATTATCCTCCTTGGTAGGTGCAACTACCATAAGGGTTGCAATATTTAAAGTAGAGCTTGCGGCCAGGAGAGAAAGCATAGATGCAGCGACTGAACATTTTAACCATGTTATGACCGAGCTTGATCATTACAAGAGTAAGTTGGAAGAAGAAGGGAGCCAGATTTAGAAAGAGGTTATGAAAGGGGTTAAAAGATGAGGATATTAATTTCTGAAGACGACTTTACCAGCAGGAAGTTTATGCCAAAGTTTCTGTCTGCTTATGGAGAATGAGATCTTGCCATAAACGGGATGGAGGCATTGGAAGCATTTATGATGGCCTGGGATGAAGGCAAGCCATATGATTTGATTAGTAACAGACAGCAATTTTACAGGATGAAATTTAACAATATAAATTGAACTTTTCATATAATGCTGATATACTGTTGAATGAGAGTTTTACATTTGAATTGTTTCTTGTACTTTTTAGCTCTCTATTCGTTTAAACCATTACATATCATCTATTCAATGAAGAAGAGAGCAATAGTGTAGTTTTGTCTTAAGATGCTTGAACTTACAGGGACAAGCGTTTTATGCCAAATAAAACGAATTTGAAATGGGGGAGTTTTATGAAAAACAAAGCAATCTCAAGATTACTGGTACTGTTGCTAGTATTGGTCTTTGCCATAGCAGTAACCGGTTGCGACAACACGCCTGCTCAGGGTTCAAAGGAACCAACAGCAGCGCCAACTCAATCACCAACAACACCTACCAAGGCGGCATCAGAACCCACAAAACCAGCAGAAACGACCAAGGAAGTTCTGCCGGATATTCCTGCAAACAGGTATGATGCAACCAAAACACCAAGAACAGGCAGCAATGCAACAAACCCACTGGTTATCAGCACAGGCACATTAGATGGAAAATTCAGCCCGTTCTTTAACACATCTGCCTACGACGTGGATGTCGTTGATATGACACAGATTGGCTTACTGTACTATAATAAAGACGGAGCGCCTGAAGCGGGAATCAATGTTCCCAGCTATGCTTACGACTACAAGCAGGAAATCAGCGCTAACAATTCCACATCTACATACACATTCATCTTGAAAAACGGTTTGACTTTCAGTGATGGCAAGCCAATAACTGCGAAAGATGTACTTTTCTCAATATATGTTCTCAGCGATCCTCTTTATGATGGCTCGAGCACCTATTATACCATGAATATTCAAGGCATGAAGGAATACCGTCTGCAAACAAGTGCTGACATCCTGGAAATGGTCGATAAGATCATCGAGGCGGGCATCAAAGATGGTGATAATGGTGAAATGGTTATCAATCCTGCCAGTGGTGTTTCAGCCGAGCAACAGAAAGCTTTCTGGAGCTATTTTGATAAAGCAGGCGAGAAGTTTGCGCAGGAAATAATTGATTATGTAAACATTAACTATCCATCCTATATTTCCAGCTATTTTGCGCCCTATACAGATGATCAGGTTGCTGCCGATCCCACCCTTCAGGCAGCTTTTGGGATGGTCATGTGGGGCTTTGGTGAGCTGAACGAGGATGGTAGCTTTTCCGATTCCATGGGAAACACATATGACCTGTCTAAAGATACTGTAGACGCAAAGGTTTATTGGGCCAATATATTCGACAGCTATGGTTATGATTTGTCCGATTCGGGTATAAACTATGAAAAAGCTGGCGAACTCAATATTGAGGATTATGTACAGCAAGAATACATTTCCGCCGAAGGTAAGGTAGCAGGTGGTGTTAAAAACATCAGCGGCATAACATCCGGAAAGATGGTATGCGATGACGGCGTGGAAAGAGAATATATAAAAGTAGTTATTAACGGTGTTGATCCAACTGCCATATTCAAATTAGGGGTCCACGTTACACCGATGCATTATTACACAGACGGTTACAAGGGCCAACTGAATGAGTACGGCGTAGCCCTGGAAACCAAGGAATTTATGGACTTCCTGAAGACGAAGAATCCTAAGCCAGTTGGCGCAGGGCCATACATTTTCCAGGAATATAAAGACAATGTTGTTACATATACAGCCAATGACAACTTCTTGTTGGGCTCACCGAAAATAAAGACCTTACGCTATCAGGAAATTACCCTTGGCGCCGAACTTGATTCTGTGTTAACAGAAACAGTTCATTATTCAGATCCTTCACCGAATATGACAATCATCAATGACATAACCGGCAAACAGGGTGATTATGCCAAACTTGACTATATCCTCGTTGACAATGACGGATATGGATACATTGGCATTCAAGGTCAGGCCATTCCTGAGTACGAAGTTAGAAAAGCTCTTGCTCATGCCTTTAATGTACAGCTTAGTGTAGATAACTACTATGGCGAGCTGGCAAGTGTGAACTACCGCACAATGACTAAGATACTCTGGGCTTACCCCGATGATCCGGAAAATATGTACCCATACGATGGCACAGGTGAAACCTCCAAGGCGCTGTTCCTTAAAGCCGGGTATATCTATGATGCAGATAAGAATATCATGCAATACCCGCAAGGTCATGAAAAGGCAGGCACCCAGGTCACCTATAAATTTACGCTTCCTTCGGATGTATCCGATCATCCTGCCGGATCGATATTTGTTGATGCTCAGGAAGTACTTGGCAAAATTGGCGTAAAGGTTGACATTGAAAATGACCAGAACCTTTTGGGTAAACTGAGCACAGCATATGAGTCCGGTATTCAGGTATGGGCAGCTGCATGGGGCAGTGGCGGAGTAGACCCGGATATGTTCCAAATTTGGTACTCTGATCCTGCTGTTAACCAAGGCACTTCAGCAGCAAGAAGCGGATTGTATTATCTGTATAACAATGGATCCGAAGAAGAAAAGGCAATGCTTAAGGAACTGAATGAGCTGATTCTTGCCGGCCGCTCAACTCTTGACACTGAAGAGCGTAAGGCCATCTATAAGAGGGCACTGGAGCTTTCCACAGGTCTCGCAGTTGAGATCCCAACCTATCAAAGAAAGAACATGTATGTTTTCAATGCAGATGTAATAAAGGCATCCAGCCTCTTCAGAGGTGACGATGTAACACCATTCCAGACACCGATATCATTTATTTGGAATGTTGAGCTTAACTAAATATAACTTTATCTAACAGACAAACTGAAGTACAAGGCTTGGGCTCTGTTCAAGCCTTGTACTCTATTAAAACACAGTATGTAATGTTTGAAATTTGAGGATTATTATGTGGAGATATGTAATAAAAAGAGTGCTCCTTGCATTGCTGATTCTGCTGGGGGTTTCAGCACTCATATATTTGCTGTCAATGTTGATGCCGGCGGACTATATTGATAATCAGACTTCGGCTGCACTGGCCAATGGCTCGATGACACAGGATGACGTTAACCGTCTGAAAGAGCTATATGGGCTTGCAGACAAGAGCTTCGGCGGAATCATAAAAAGCTACTATTCTTGGCTGATAAGTACCTTATCTGGAGATCTTGGTTTCTCTTTCCTCTATGGAAAGCCTGTTACAGAGGTTATCTCGGATTACGTTTGGCTCTCGTTTCTAATTGCGCTGATTTCATTTGTGCTGCAAACCGTTATCGCTATCCCCATGGGCATTAAAGCAGCAGTGAGGCAGTACGGGGTTTACGACTATACGGTTTCGGTCTTTGCAATGATTGGTACCGCATTGCCATCGTTTTTTCTATCAGCGCTTCTGATGAACGTTTTATCCATTAAGCTAGGCTTATTTCCTTTGCAAGGGCTTACAAGCGCAACCATTGTCTTCGCAAAGGATGCCCACCTTGAGATATTTTTAGATAAGGCTTGGCATCTTGTTTTGCCCATAACAGTGTTAACTGTCCTGGGGGTAGGGGGTACGATGAGGTTTACCCGTACCAATATGCTGGAAGTATTGAACTCTGATTATATTAGAACCGCCAGGGCAAAGGGTTTGTCAGAGAATACTGTTGTTTATAAGCACGCTTTCAGAAATACGATGATTCCACTGATCACGTCCCTTTCGGGTATGCTTCCGGGTTTGTTTGGCGGTGCTATGATCACCGAAACTGTTTTTGCCATACCCGGTATCGGCTATATGGCTCTAAGAGCCACGCAGCAGGGAGATATCCCGTTTATTATGGGTTACAATATGTTTTTAGCAATTCTTACCGTTTCCGGCATGCTCATATCAGACCTGATGTACATGGTTGTTGATCCGCGTGTCAAACTTTCATAAAGGTGGTGATTTGAGATATGCAGAACGATAATATTGAAAAACACGATATGGGTATGAATAATGAAGCAGAATCGTCTATTGAAGAGAATTTCAGGGTCATTTCCCCAGGGCGCATGGTGGCCAAGCGCTTTTTCAAAAGCAAGCTTTCTGTTGCTGGTTTGCTCATGATCATTTTTGTTTTCCTGTTCTCATTCATAGGTCCTGTGATAGTGAATCACACATGGGGGTATCAGGAGACACAGGTCTTCAAAATCGAGCGCATTTCAGATATGGTATCAACTGCTGATTTCATAGCTGCTGACGGAAGAACCTATACATACTATGATAAGTCGCAGACCGTGGTGGTCTTCAAGGCTCCGCCGTCTTCAGAACACTGGCTGGGTACGGATACATCAGGATTTGATATACTGACCCGTCTGATGTATGGCGGCCGTATTTCTCTTGCAATATCTTTCATTGTCATCATACTTGAAACTATTATTGGTATTATTTTTGGAGGTCTTGCAGGGTATTTTGGCAAATGGGTAGATCAGTTGATCATGAGGGTTGTAGATACGTTTGCCTGTCTTCCATCGATACCAATATTACTGGTGCTTTCAGCTGCAATCAGCTCGATAGAATCTATCCCGGCCGAACACCGGATATATTACCTGATGGCGTCATTAACCCTGATGGGTTGGACAGGCGTTGCCCGAATCGTAAGAGGACAAATTCTCATGCTGAGGGAGCAGGAATATATGATGGCGGCAGAGACCACAGGGATCAGCCCTCTTAACAAAATTTTCAGGCATCTTGTTCCGAACACAATGCCACAGCTTATCGTGAGTGCCACATTAGGTCTTGGTGGCGTAATTCTTTACGAATCCACGCTATCCTATCTGGGGCTGGGGGTTCCATTTCCACGTGCGGCCTGGGGTTCTATGATAGCGCTGGCTGACCCGTCAAGAGGGCAGGAGATACTTGCCAATTACCCGAATATGTGGGTTCCGGCAGGAATACTCATCGTTGTTACGGTGCTTGGTTTCAGCTTTATCGGAGACGGCTTGAGGGACGCATTTGATCCCAGGATGAAAAGGTAGGTTACAATGGGTATGATGAAGATATTCAAACGGAAAAAGATACAGGGTATTGACGATACGCACTACTTGACGCTTAAGGAAGAAATTCGCATAAGCAAGGAGAATAATAAGATTATTCGGCAGTTCGAAAGAAGAAAGGCCAGAAGGAATGTCGACGAATCAGAGTACCTTACACAGATGAGGGATCCGTCAAACGTTGTTGAATTTGATGAACTGCACACTTATTTTTATACCGAGGTTGGCACTGTAAAGGCCGTCAACGGAGTATCATTCGATATACCTGAAGGAAAGATTATCGGTGTTGTTGGTGAATCAGGGTGCGGTAAATCTGTTACCAGCCTTTCTCTGATGCAGCTTGTACAGGCACCCCAGGGGCAGATTGTCAGCGGAAGCATCCGCTATAAGGCTAGCGATGGCAAATGCTATGATGTAACCAAAATGCCGACGAGTGAAATGCTGAAGATACGCGGTAAAGATATTGCGATGATATTTCAGGAACCGATGACCAGCCTGAACCCTGTTTTCAGAATTGGCGAGCAGATGGATGAGGTGGTTCTGCTGCACGATAGTAGTGCTACACCTGAATCTGCCAGGAAACGATCGATAGAGATGCTTAACCTTGTGGGAATCGCTATGGCAGACAAGGTATACTCAAGCTACCCACATGAGCTTTCAGGTGGCATGCGCCAGCGTGTTATGATTGCAATGGCTCTTAGTTGTGATCCGAGGCTGATCATCGCCGACGAGCCAACAACTGCATTGGATGTAACAATACAGGCGCAGATACTTGATCTGTTAAGAAGCGTAATGAACAGGATAAACGGCAGTATCATGCTGATCACCCACGACCTTGGAGTTATTGCCGAGATGGCGGATGAAGTAGTGGTTATGTACGCTGGCAGAATTATTGAAAAAGGTTCGGTCAGGGAGATTTTTCACAACCCCAGACACCCCTATACAATAGGTCTTATGAAATCAAAACCCGGAAAAGCTACCCAGGGAGAACGCTTATACAGTATAAAGGGGCAGGTACCGAATCCCATTAACATGCCTGATCACTGTTACTTTTACAATCGATGCGATCATCGCATGGAAATATGCTCAAAGGCATATCCTGAAATGCTGCAGTTTTCACCCACACATTTTTCATCCTGCTATCTGTACGATGAGAATAAGGTTGGGGATACAAAGAACGTAAAGGAGAGTGAATAGGCCATCATGGAAAATGATAAAAAGGATATGAACGACAATATATTAGTAGTTAATAACTTGAAAAAATATTATCCTGTGTCAAGGCTCTCCTTTGGAACGAAGGCGTTTGTCAAGGCTGTTGATGATGTATCCTTAAGCATTAAGAGGGGTACGACGATGGGACTGGTCGGTGAGTCTGGCTGTGGTAAGACTACCATTGGACGCACGATATTACGGCTCCATGAGGTGACGGGAGGCCAGGTTTTGTTCGATGGAATTGATCTTGCAAAAATTCCTACAAGAAAATTGAGAAAGATGCGGCCGCAGATGCAGATGATATTTCAAGATCCATACTCCAGCCTATCTCCTCGGTTGCCCATCGGGGAAATCATTGGCGAAGCGGTCAGGGATCATAAAATTGTGCCCAAATCCGAATACAGGCAATATATTGTAAAAGTCATGAAAGACTGTGGGCTTCAGCCTCAATACTTCTACAGGTATCCACATGAGTTTTCTGGCGGCCAAAGGCAGAGGATCAGCATAGCCAGAGCAGTTGCGCTTAAACCCAGGTTTATAATTTGTGACGAACCGGTAAGCGCTCTTGATGTTTCCATACAATCGCAAATCATTAATCTGATGATGGATCTTCAGGAGCAATTTGGATATACCTATTTGTTTATATCACACGACCTCTCTGTTGTAGAACATATTTCAGATACGATTGGCGTCATGTATCTTGGAAGTATGGTTGAGACCGGAGACAAGAAACTTGTTTTCTCCAATCCAATGCATCCATACACGAAAGCACTTCTATCGGCGGTGCCAGTATCTGATCCGGATATAAAAATGAACCGTATTATCCTAAAGGGTGATATTCCAAGCCCTGTGAACCCTCCCTCCGGATGCAAGTTCCGTACAAGATGCCAAAGCTGTATGAAAATTTGCTCCGAGAAGGTGCCGGTATTGAAAGAGTATGAAAAGGGGCATAGTGTGGCCTGTCACCTATACTCCGAAAATTAAACATAACAATACTGAATTTGTTGAGGGGATTTATGGCACAGGAAGTGAATATGAAAAGAGAAAAAAAACAAAAAGAGGATTTTTTTGATGATGGCAGGGTAATTGCCAATATGAATATTGATGGTATGCCTGGTTCATTGT
>JAAYKJ010000275.1 GCA_012522505.1 Clostridiaceae bacterium | reverse complement strand
GACGGAGAGGACACACCTGTTCCCATCCCGAACACAGAAGTTAAGCTCTCCAGTGCCGATGATACTTGGGCGGAGACGCCTTGGGAAAGTAGGTCGCTGCCAGATTTATATAAAAGCCTTATGGTTAATTACCATAAGGCTTTATTCTGCTTAAAAACAATTTTCCGCATCTGCTATTCCTCCTTCACAATGCCATATAGCATCAAGTCTATGTATTCTTTGATTTCATTCATAATTTCTTTCGTGTTTCTGAAAAAATTATCCGGTTTCAGACCACATTTTTAAATTTATCGCATACCAAAAAATTGACTGATGATGCCCGTTGCTTCCCTTGAAGAAGCAAGCCGGCAAAGCATGGATTAGCATTTTGGGGCTGATGAATGAATTTACTCGGTATCAAAGAGAAAGAAGTTGAGAAACGGCTGAAAATCACAGCCGTTTCTTTTTAGTGTGCGGTATACGCGCGACCTTGACGGTGAAAACACCTTACTGAATACTACTTTATGACCCTTCTGGCGGTATAATAGCACCGGTCATAATACCCGGTTACTAACGATGATGTTTTAACGACATCTCCAGTTGACGGAGCATGCACAAACTGACCGTTACCAACATAAATACCGACATGGTTTACATTCTTCCCATCCCTCGCAAAAAAGACCAGATCACCATACTGAAGATCTTTGCGTGGAATATAGGTTCCGGCGGTTGACTGCGCTGCTGATACTCTTGGCAGAGAGATCCCCAGCTTTCCGTAAAGGGTATAGACCAAACCCGAGCAGTCATAGCTGTTTGGTCCTGTTCCACCCCACTGATAAGGCTTTCCCATTTCCAGGGGAATGAGTTTCTTTAACTGCTCAATCTGATTATTCCTTTCATCACCGCGTGAAACCAATACGCCTGGATCCCAATCCGTTTCCACATAATCATCAGAAAAACCTTTAAACATCCTTTTCACAAGAATGATAGCCTGTTCTCTTGAGGTAGTTCCTTTCGGATAGAATTGGTTACCTCCGATTCCATCGATCACTTCCAGTGCTCGTAAAGCAGTAACAGCTTCTTGCGCCCAGTCTGAAATCACATTATGATCAGAAAACCTGGATTGATTATTAGCTGAAATGTTTATATTTTTGTTTGCTGCCTGCAAGGTACGGTATAACATGACGCTTACTTCTTCCCGTGTTGCCGTGCTGTTTGGAGAGAATCGCCCTTTTCCCGTACCATTTACAATGCCCAATCGATATGCTGCAATGACCTTCCTGTTATTTGTGTCCCAAAAAGGACTGTTATCTTCAACTGGAGCTGCTTTGTCACTTAATTCTTCATAAAGCTTGACTACAAGCTCGCAAAAGTCTTCTCTGGTTATGTTGTTTTTGAAGTTTCCCTGTAGCTTGTCCGTAAGCAAACCATTTTCATGTGCGTTAACAATTTCCACCCTTGCCCAATCGCTTGCGCTGTTCAGGCCGTTAACAGGCAAAGCATGGCCTACTGTTGACATCATGATCCCTAATACGACTACCCCTGTAGCAAGAGAGGTATTTTTCATCCATTTTAACATTGTATCACCATTTCCTTTTCGATCGGTTTTAGACCTCGCTTTATATTTTTATTAGCGTAGAAGCATAGACTGTTTCAAAAAGCGAGCCGTTAGGATAACAATAGCATAACACAGGACATAGTTATGTTAACTAACATGTTCGTGTCAATTTGGTTACAGTTATCTGAAAAGCTTTCTTTTTTCAGAAAAAACGGCTCTGACGGTACTTGGATTCTTATCATCCGCCGCCTGTTGCCATGAGTTACAGGATCCGATAGGTTTGGGTTTATGGTGCATTTCAGTGGAAGTTCCATTATGCACATCTATATCCCATCAGATACCTCTGGACAGTAATCAAGTTCCATAAAAATGTCAAGTTGCGTAAAGGATACATTCTTGTCTCTACCTCTGGACAGTAATGAATCCGTAAAAATGAAGAATACGGGGAACAATGCTTTCCGCCGGCCAATATTTACAGTATAATGAGAGGAGAATTTGGTATACGGAGGGAATCATATGGAAAACAAAAAATATTATGGAAGAACACCTG
>JAAYKJ010000045.1 GCA_012522505.1 Clostridiaceae bacterium | reverse complement strand
GATCTCAAGCACCGGCCTGCGGGTTTCAATTTCTAAGGCGGCTTGTTCCTGGTGCATTTCCAGCCTGGCTGCCCTGTTTTTCATATTCAATTGCCCCGGCATGGTTCGAATGCCAATCAAGCCGGGCTTGGTTGAAATAGAAAGCCGCATTATGAACACTCCGCGTTGGGGAATCGATGATGGGTTTTGGTTCGCCTATTCCCCTACCTCAAAAAATCTATAAGGCTGGGCTGAATTACCTTTGCACCGGCAGAAAGAGAAGCCCTGTAGACATTCTCTTCATTCAAAAGGCTCATGATGGCTTCTGCCATATCTACATCCTCATTTTTGCTCATCAATTTTGTAAAATTGATGAAATCGTCATCCAGCCTGTTAGCTGTTAGCTCCAACCTGTTCATTCTGGCGCCGACTCCCGAGCGGACACGAAGAATATTGTCTATATCCGCATCGATCTGATCCAGTTTGGCACCCAGGGCAACGTGATCTCCGTCATTCAGCGCGGCAATCAGGGAATCAAAGGTTGCTATCAGATCGCTGGCATCGTTTGCCGCTGCATCGGTACCGTTATGGAACAGATCGGCTCCGGTGACATTGATATGGATGTCGTCCCCGATCCCGATTTCATAGTGAATCTGTTCGCTGTTTGCGATGTCTATCTGGAAAACACCGTTCTCATCCATCAGTGGTTTGTCTGTCTTGTAACCCGAAAAGATATACCTGCCGGCATAGGTGGTATTGGCCAGGTGTGTCATCTGAATCTTCAGCTGCTCCATTTCCTGCCTTGTCTTTTCCAGATCCTCGGGGGATAAAGTTCCGTTACTGCCTTGTACCACCAGTTCTCTAACCCGATGCATTACCTCACCCATTTGGGCCAAGGTTGTTTCGGTGATCTCCATCCAGGAGGTAGCATCATCAACATTTCTTTTGTATTGCTCAATCTCCGAAACGTCTGTTCGAAGCTTCAATGCCCGGGATGCTACAATCGGATCGTCCGATGGCAAGCTGATCTTCTTCCCGGTTGCGAGCTGGTTTTGATATTTGCTCATCCGGTTCAGATTCGTACTCAGGTTCGAAAGCATATTATTGATCAGCATATTGTTTGTGATACGCATATTCTCACTCCTTCAGTAAGGTTATCGGGTTATATTCCAAGCCTGTTTACCAAGATATCCAGTAATTCTGCATAGGTCTGAATCATCTTTGCAGCAGAGTTGTAGGCATGTTGGTAGCGGACGAGATTTGCCATCTCTTCATTTACGGACACGCCCGAGAGCGACTGCCTTCTGTTATCAATCTGCCTGGTCATGATGGCCTGATTGTTCAGGTTCGCTTTCGCCTGCTGCCCGTCCACACCCATTGTGGATATAACGGTTTTGATGTAGTCCTCCGGACCGCCTTCCGAGAACATATAGGTGTTATGACGTAAGCTCATGATTGAACGGAGATTCTCGATATTTCCGACCTCTTCGGCGCGGTCTGACGCAGCGATATTGTTACTGGGATCGTCGATGATCTCACTGCTGATGGAGAAGTTTTTCGCAGTTATCTGGCTGTACATGGCATAATAATCATCCATATCAAATGGAGGCGTTGCTCCTGAGCCTGCAGCAAAATCTTCACTGGAGACCGGGTTGCCATACCCATCGATCATCGTGAAAAACCGTATACCCGCAGGAGGATCACCGGTTTGTGAATTCAGCGTGTATCCGTCCACATGACCGTTTACCTTATCCAGCACACCATCACCATCGGTATCAACAATTCCCTCATTGAAGGTCATGGCGAAAATGCGGACGAAATCGTTCATCTTTCGCTGGTAATAAGGAATACCTCTGAAGTCGGCGCTTCCGTTCAGCCCATCGTTCCCGTCCCGGACATCCAAATAGCCCTTCAGCTCCCCCGACCGGATAACCAGTTTATTACCATCTGCCCAGCTAAGCTCATACAGGTTTTCAATATCCTCGGCATTCTGCTTGTTGTCGCGCTGGGTTGCAGAAATATAGGTTACCTGGTTGTGATCCACAAGGGGTTTGCCACTGATGACCACGCTGAAACGGACGTCGTCCCGCCCGTCGGGAAGCTTTCCGCTTACCGTCTCGTAGGCCTGGATATTCACAAGCCCGGATAGCCGATCTACCAGGCTTCCCCTTTTATCCCGCAGATCGTTTGCCGTATTCCCCGTCACCTCATAGTTGTAGATCTGCTGGTTCAACTTGACAATCTGATCGGCAAGTGAATTGATTTCACTCACCTTTGCGTAGACCAAGTTGTTCACATCATTTTGCAGGTATTCAAAATGTGCTGCCACACTGTTGAAATACTTGGTAACCGAAATAGCCCTTTCCTTGACTGCTGCCCGAACCGATAAGCTGGACGGATCGGTGGCCAATTGCTGCAGACTGTCATAAAATTGATTCAAAACCGTATTAAAACCACTTTCAGAAGGCTCATTATACATGGCTTGCATTTCTTCCAAGAGGGTGTTCTTGATATCCCATTCACCGAAATATTGGGCTTCACTGCGGTATTTCGTATCCAAGTATTCGTCCCGCACCCGCTTGACACCGGTTACATCAGAACCCATCCCCAGCATGCCACTGCCGTCCGCAGCCAACAGGGGCCTTGCGGCCTGCTGAAGCAGTGTCTGGCGTGAATAACCCGGTGTATTGATATTGTCTATGTTATGGCTTACATTGGTAAGCCCCCGCTGAGCGGTATATAAGCCTCTGGTGGCAATATCAAGGCCGATAAATGTAGTATTGTTCATATCGAACTCCTTCTCTGCGTGATTGTGGAAGCTTCGGTTGTGGTCATAAGCCTCATACTGGCTGTGAAACTTTGCTTCCTGTTCGTGTTATGGACATTCGCTTGCGCATCCTCTATTCTTCCTATCGTCCGGCAAGCCCTGTGCGGTGTATCAGGGTGTCCAACATTTCATTAATGATACCAATGGTTTTTGTTGCGGCGTTATAGGCGTATTTAAACTTAATCATATTGCTCATCTCCTCATCGAGAGATACGCCCATAATCGACTGTCTGTCGTTATCAGCAGCGTTGACAAGGGTCAGCTGACTTATGGCTGTCTGCTCTGCCGAATAGCCCAGATTACCAACCCGTAAAATTATGTTCTGGTAGTAGTCATCGATGCTAAGGATCTGGGTATATCCCTTCATCAGATCCTCATTGCGCAAATGGGCAACAGCCAGTGCAATCGTATTGTCTCCGTTGGCATCGGTTTGGGAAGCGACGATATTGTTCAGGTCTGATGCCGATACCGCGACCCGTATATTTCCCATTTCCATAGGGATAGAGGCTTCAATCGGCTCAAAAAACGGCCCGCCGTTTGCGCCAGTCAGCGTTATCCCGCTCATCTGCAGCCGGTTTACCTCTCGGGCAACCACATTGATAACACCATTGAGCATCTTTTTTACCGAGGAGATGATATCCAATGATTCATCCACAGTAACAATCCCTTTATTGACATCTGTTGCCGTATCAATGCCCATCTGTGTGAAAAGGTTCGCCATATCCTCAGCAGGGGTATCAATATCATACAATAACCCACCTGTGCCGCTCGTGATGGCATTCCACCCCGGTTCAAGAGGATCTCCATTTTCAAACTGCAATGGTGATGTTATAACCGATACCTTCAGGTTGTTTGCCTGTAAAGTACTTATGTATTGACTGACCTGCTCCTGTGTGGCTGTAATACCATCCCCGTTTATGCTCTCGGCTGTATAGGTGAAAACATACCGGTTTGCATCAGGTAGAAATGGCTTTGTGTTTGCCAGTTCTGAAACAACCTGTCCAAAGTTGGCGCCGCCAACTCCCGTTGCAGATAACCCCTCCAGCGCATCTAAAAAACCCGATTGATCCTTGTTGAAATTCTCATTTGTAACCACGCCGCCATCGTATGTGATCAGCCGGAGGTTGTAATTCAACCCTTGCGCTTCCATTTGCTGAATATAGCTTAATGCGTTACTCTTAAGATTATCCAGCTGCTCGGCGGAAATATTGGAGATATCTATGGCGAAGGTAACATCAGCAGTCGTATTCGGGGTGCCATTATCGTAGCTTCCTTTTGCGCCGCTGACCTGCCCCCTGGCTTCCATCAGGCCCTTGATGGCGCCTTCACCTACATTGATCTCCATATCAAGCCCTTCAACCTTCGGGGTTACAAAATGGGACAATGCGGCATTCTGGGACGCGACAATATTCGTTTGCTGCGCCTTGCTGACAAGGTAGTACCCACCAACGATGATATCCATTTGTCCATCGGGGTTTTCCCTAACCTCAGCCTTCACCAGTTTGGATAGCTGGTCTACCAAATGATTTCTTTGATCATAATAATCGTTGGCCTTATTGTTCGCGATTTCGGCACGCGCGATCATCCCGTTCAATTTCGCGATATTGGTAGTGATCTGGTTTACCTCGTCAATCCTTTTCATGATCTCGGTATTGATATCATCCTGCAGTTTGTTGATCTGGGCCCCCATGTGGTTCATGTGATGTACCAGCGACTCGCCCCTTTGGCGGACCAGTGCCCTGATGGTAAGGCTATCAGGTGATTTCGCCAACTCCTGCCATGCATTCCAAAACTCGTTTAGCGTGCTCTGCAATCCATCCAGCATGGGCTCACCTAAAATAGCCTCCAGATCCTTGATGCTGTTTGAACGGGCTTCCCAGTAACCGTATCCGTTCATTTCACTGCGATATATATTGTCCAGAAATAAATGCCTGACCTGGCGGATTTCCTGTACGGAGGCCCCCATTTCAACCCATGAATTAGCAACATACCGGGTTTGGGCAGTTTGAAGGACAGCCTGTTGTCGGGTGTAGCCCGGGGTACCAATGTTCGATATGTTATGCCCGGTCACCTCCAATGATTTCTGGTTGCTGTGCATTCCGGATACTGCCGTATCCAGCCCGATAAAATTAATTGCCACCCAAACACCTCCTGCTAATACTTGATATCCAGTATCCCGCGGTTTTTAACGTTGGTTTCATTTCCCTTCCTGCCATATTGCGTTGCGCCGGGCGTATCCCGGGTGAGAAGGTTTAATGAAAAATCTACATACTCCAGTGCGTTTTGAATAAGCTTCTGGTTCAGATCATTTTTTGCGGTAAATTGACGGATTGTTTTTTGAAGCTCGTCCCTTATCTGTGTAACACGACTGGCTTGTTCGGGAGGAATATGCGCTATCAAATCCGTCAGGGTCATTTCTTTTGGGTTCCTGCCGATGGCTTTGGATATCTGTTCAAATATCTGCTCCCGAACTGCTGACAGCTTGTTCAACTCACCGGCAAGCTTATGTTCTTTCCCCACCAAAGTCTGCAGCGCCTCAACATCGCCCTTCACAACAATATCAGTTTTCTGCTCGGCTATCGCGAAAAACTGCTTGTACAGCTTATTCTCATATTCAAGAACCTTGATCAGGTTATCTGTCCATACTTTGTTTACCATTGTACTATCCTCCATGACAATCCCAGCTTTTTTTGCAGAAAATCGCTTTGTTCTACGGGTACTCCTTTTACCAGGCATATAAACCTGCGCATGCTCTGTTCAACATTCTGCATAAAAAACCATCATCATCGCAATCAAAGCTTAAAGGGTATTCTTTATATATATCGGTACCATAACAAAACGGGATAACAATAAAGTTCCTGTTACCCCGTTCCATTTCTCTTTCGTTTTCATCGTTTTAATCTGCTTTCCCTAATAGCTTGCTGATAATTTTGTCGGAAATGTCCCTGGTCTCAACCTTGTACTGCCCTGACTCCAATCTTTCGGATATTTCCCTGACCTTGTCCTGTCGAATATCCGGTACATCTCGCAAAGCTTTCATCACAGCCTGGTAATCCTTTGCCTGGCTTGATATTTTATATCCATCCCGCTTTGATGCAACATTCTCCGTTTTCTGCACCTTCCCAACCGTGTTGGTGTGGTTGTAGACCCCGAACACCCTGGGATTGTCTCCCCAGATCTTCATTTTTTATCCCTCTCTCCTGTAATTGTCTCTATTCACACATAGCAGCAATACCCCTTACCCTATGAGCTTATCTTTTGTTCGTTCACAAATAGTATCGTCAATTTGGCAGGAATGGTTAATGGTAAAATGAAATTTCCCGTTGTTTTATGGTCCTATTTTCAGATAGAAAATTAGAATGCGATCACTGGTTTGATATTCAGCTTCAGCTGAACAAGTTCACTTGTCGAACTTCTCTTTGTGTTTATAATACAGTCCAAACTGATCCTTCCCATAGCCTTCTCCTTTTATGTCGGGAGATTTTTTCAGGCTGTTTTTGAGTTCCCGGCCTGCATTCATCATTTCCCTGGCAAGATTTCTGGAGCAATCCACACAAAAACGGCCGCTTCGTATTCTTATACCGCAGCTTTCACAATTCAGTGCGATCGGGCTTTCAGCACTTACCTCAAGGCGCTCCTCCTTCAGCCAACGGCTTATTTTATTGGGACTTACCCCGGTGTTGTCCGAGACTTCCTTCATGTTGGCTCCCGGAAAATCTCTAAGGAAAGTACGCACTTTGTCGTATTCCTCCTCATCAATTCTCCTGCAAACCGCGCACAGCACCGGACCACTCGTATACTGAAATATTCTTCTGCAATCCCTGCAATACTTGATTTCTGGCATACCCTTACCCCCTTCTCAAATGTACCAGCGTCCTTTATAGAGCAGCAGCCTTCCCTTTATTATGACTCAGAGACAATCGCTCAGATCTATCTCATCTTTAGAAAGCCCAGAACCTTCGTTTGTTTTGCATAACCCAGTCTTACCCAGGCTGGATTTTTCTGCGAATCGCAACAACAAACGCATCAACCTGTGCCGCTCCCGCATTTGTAAGTGCTTCCCCGCATTGCTCCAATG
>JAAYKJ010000044.1 GCA_012522505.1 Clostridiaceae bacterium | reverse complement strand
ACAGCGTCAGTACCAACTGTCCAACCAGTACCACCTCCAAATATCCATGCCCATACAAAGCAATCATTTGGCCAGGTAACACCACCTTTGAAAATGAAACTATCACCAGCGGGCTTTGTTCCTTGCGAATTTGGATGAGATGATTCATACTCAGAAACATTACCTGTTGCACCATGCATCCCCGGTGCGTGTTTCCATGGTGTTCCCTTTGACAAGCCATCATTTGCATCATCACCATTTTCATAGTCAATATAATAGGTGGAAGAATAGATTGGGGTTGGCGTTACGGTTGGACCGTTCGTCGGTGTTGGCGTAGCCGTTGGACCCTGTATTGGGGTTGGGGTAGCTGTTGGCTTAGGCTTACTCGTTGGATTCGGTGTTAAACCCGGCTTACTGGTCGGTTTTGGGTCCGGTTGAACCGGAGTGCTTGAATCCCAAGCAATTGCTTCTCCGCCTTCTGCAATCGTCACACTTTGCGGTTTCTGGTCCATACTAACCCCACCTGAAGCAATCACCGCATTCTTGATTTTATTCCCTCCGGTAATCTCTACTTCAGCATAGGTAAACAAATTTGTAATCACAGTATTTCCTTTTGCGAAAAGGCTTGAGCCTGAGGCCTCTTTACGAATATCCAAGCGGTTAACTGTTCCAGACTCTAACGTCACTAACGCCTCCGGCGATTCCAGCATCACATCATCAAAATCGCCCGCTAGAACAATTTCTTTTCCGTTAAGCGTCCCAGTAATATGGATCTTTTTAAACCCTACCCCCGTCAGATTTTTTTCAGTTATCACCGCATTCTGACAGACAATCACGCTACCCGTCTCGGTGGTTCCTTTTGCGGTAATCGCGATACTTCCTTCTTCATTCAAAACCAAAACATCCTGCTCAAGAAGGGTATCCAACAAGGAAATATTACTATCAGCCCCACTTGCGATAATGGTTCTCCCTGTAACCGTTACGCCGTTTAATTCAATCGCATCTTTACCGATTCCCTCGGTCAGATATAAATCACCGTCTATATATGTATCTTTCAGGGTTACCCCAGGTGATGAGACTACCAAATTTCCGTTCACAGCCTTTGTATAAGTTCCGCTTGTGTTGACCAGCTCTCCCATTACATTATCAATCATTTTCACTGCTTCTGCACGACTAAGCTGTGCTTTTGGTGCAAATAAATTGCCTGGCCTGCCGGTCACATAACCCATCTTTGTCATCGTGCCGACAGCACTAACTGCCCATTCTGCGATTTGAGTAATATCAGAATACTTCAATGCCGCATCAATATACTCTCCGGTCAGTGTAAAGGCCCGGGTTAATATCACCGCCGCTTCCTGTCGGCTGATCACCACCTCCGGGTTCATGTTTCCGTTGTTATCACCGCCGATAATCCCTGCCTGATATGCCTTCGCAATTTCCGGTGCATACCATGCCCCTGCCTTTTACATCCGGAAAGCTTTTTTCCGATGTTTGTTGGTATCCGAATATGCGGTTTAAAAGGGTTACAAATTCTGCCCGGGTAATGCTGTCATTCGGGCCAAACCGGCCATTTCCATAGCCTTTAACAAGATCTTGGGACACCCATTTGTTAATCTCTATTTCTGCCCAGTGGGCTTTGATATCCACCAATTCCTTTGAGTTTGATGCAGAAGAAACTACTGACGGCAATGTAAACAATGCACACAGGATGCATATACTTAATACCAAAGAAAACAATCGCACGATTTTATTTGTTTTTCCATAAACCATAAACCACATAATATAACCTCCAAAAAATATTTATCCAGCCAGGATATAAATGATTTTCCTTATTGCAGTCAGCCTTAATTTATCATCATCGATCCGTTCATAACTTACGGATTGATTCTTACTGTGACAACTAAAATAGGTTT
>JAAYKJ010000274.1 GCA_012522505.1 Clostridiaceae bacterium | reverse complement strand
TATAGTTAAGCTAAGAAAAGGTTAAGCAAATATAGTTAAGCTAAGAAAAGGTTAAGCAAAAATATTTAGTACAGATTCCCAATGGAGGTATTTGAATATGAGAAAATTTGTTATAAATGTGAATGGAAATCAATATGAAGTTGAAGTAGAAGAAGTTGGCGGTGGCAGCCAAACTGTAGCATACACAGCACCAGTAGCCCCTGCAGCTGCAGCTCCAGTAACTCCGACAGCTCCAGTTGCACCAGCAGCTCCAGCCACACCGAAACCTGTAGCTGATGCTCCTGCAACATCTTCCGCGCCCGCAGGCAGTATCAAGGTCACATCACCAATGCCTGGTACCATATTGGATATTAGGGTGAGCCCGGGTCAGGCTGTGAAAAAAGGAGATGTACTGCTGATCCTTGAAGCTATGAAGATGGAAAACGAAATTGTTGCGCCACAGGATGGAACCATTGCTTCCATTAATACCACAAAGGGTTCCTCTGTCAATAGTGGAGATTTACTCGCTTCCATTAACGGATAGACGCATAGCAGCTTATAACAAAGCCATTTGTCCAGGTTATGGTTGCGGAAGAGGGGCCGTATTTTAGGTGCATCATTTTAGAAAAGGAGGCTTAATGCCATGGGGATAAAAATAACTGAAACAGCGCTTAGAGATGCGCATCAGTCATTAATTGCAACAAGAATGAAAATTGAACACATGCTTCCCATCATTGAAAAGATGGATAAGATTGGATATCACTCCCTTGAGTGCTGGGGGGGAGCAACGTTTGATTCATGTCTCAGGTTTCTGAATGAGGATCCCTGGGAAAGACTACGTAAAATAAAAGATAAAGCGAAAAAAACAAAACTACAGATGCTGCTCCGAGGCCAGAATATTTTGGGTTATCGACATTACGCAGATGATGTTGTGAAATATTTCGTTCAGAAAGCTGTCGCAAACGGGATTGACATTATCCGTATCTTCGACGCATTGAACGATCCGAGAAACCTTGAGGTTGCCATGAAGGCAACAAAGAAGGAAGGCGGACACGCTCAAGGGGCGTTTTGCTATACCATCAGCCCGTTCCACGATCTCGAACAGTTTGTCAGGGATGCAAAAGGGATGGTAGAGGCAGGAGCTGATTCCATATGCGTCAAGGATATGGCAGGCCTTTTAACCCCCTATGCGGCCTATGATCTGGTGAAAGCCTTAAAGGAAAATGTTAAGGTTCCGATTCAATTGCATACCCACTATACCAGTGGCGTTGCTTCTATGACATACCTGAAGGCTATTGAAGCCGGCTGTGATGTGGTGGATTGTGCAATTTCGCCTATTTCCATGGGAACCTCGCAGCCACCGACAGAACCACTGGTGGCCACCCTTCAGGGGACTCCCTATGATACAAAGTATGATTTGAATCTTCTTTCAGAAATTGCTGAGTATTTCCGTCCATTAAGAGAGGAATACCTTACCTCAGGGTTAATGGATCCAAAAGTAATGGGTGTTGATATCAATACTCTCCTGTACCAAGTTCCGGGTGGAATGCTTTCAAACCTGGTTTCCCAGTTGAAACAAGCCGGTAAATCGGAAAAATTCCAGGAAGTATTGAATGAAGTTCCGAAGGTTAGGGAAGAACTGGGGTATCCGCCGCTGGTAACGCCTACAAGCCAAATTGTCGGAACACAGGCAGTAATGAATGTTATCGCTGGTGAGCGCTATAAAATGGTTCCCAAAGAGACGAAAGCCCTTGTAAAAGGAGAGTATGGAAAAACTCCTGCTCCAATCAGCAAGGACATCGTGAAGAAAATTATCGGCGACGAAGAGCAAATTACCTGCCGTCCAGCTGATTTAATTCCACCGCAGCTTGAGGAGATCAAAAACGAAATGAAAGAATATCTTGAACAGGATGAGGATATATTATCATATGCTCTGTTTCCTCCTGTGGCTAAGAAATTCTTTGAATACAGAAAGGCTCAGAAATATAAGATCGATCCGGACATGGTCAATTATGAAGACAAGGTTCATCCGATATAAGGCATATTTATGCTGAATCGGAAGTTTTGTTTGAAATGATTATCTGAACAGTATAGCGTAAGGAGCAAGCCTCCGTTATACACAGCAGACCTGTTTTTTCAATGATAGCTTGCGCTAATTTTAAAGAGGCAGGGGTCTTAGGAGCATTTTATAAACTGGAAGAGGCGGTGTCCCGCCTCTTTTTTTGGGAACGGAGGAAATCGTATGGCAATTTCTTTTGATTGCAAAAACACCGAAGGCTTTATCCATGAACATGAAATTGAATTCTTTAAGCCATTCATTGAAAGGGCACACGCACTTTTACATCAAAAGAATGGACCTGGAAGTGATTTTTTAGGATGGGTGGATTTACCTGTAACATATGACAAACAGGAGTTTTCCAGGATAAAAAATGCTGCTGAGAAAATAAAGAAAAATTCCGATGTTCTTATCGTTATCGGTATTGGTGGCTCCTATCTTGGGGCAAGGGCCGCAATTGAAGCATTACGTCATTCCTTTAACAACATGCTTCCCAAAGAAAAAAGAAACGGTCCGGAAATCTATTTTGCTGGAAATCATATAAGCTCCGGTTATCTGACTGATCTGATGGACCTATTGGATGGAAAGGATGTTTCCATCAATGTCATTTCCAAATCGGGAACGACAACAGAACCGGCAATTGCATTCAGAATTTTCAAGGAATACCTTGAAAGGAAATATGGTCATGAAGAAGCACGGAGAAGAATATATGCAACAACTGATAAAGCCTGTGGTGCGCTGAAAACTCTGGCAGATGAAGAAGGCTACGAGAGCTTCGTTATACCGGATGATGTGGGAGGACGCTTCTCGGTGCTAACCCCGGTAGGCTTATTGCCCATTGCTGTAGCTGGAATCGACATCGATGAAATGATGCGTGGGGCGGCCGATGGTTATGAACTATTTCAGAAGCCTTTAGAACACAACCCTGCCTATCGTTATGCAGCATGTCGAAATGCTTTATACCGAAAGATGAAGACTGTGGAAATCATGGTGAATTATGAACCTTCGCTTCACTATGTAACTGAATGGTGGAAGCAACTATTCGGAGAGAGCGAAGGAAAAGACGGGAAAGGTATTTTTCCGGCAGGTGCAGATTTTACAACTGATTTGCATTCCATGGGGCAATATATTCAGGATGGAGTGCGAAACATTTTTGAGACAGTTCTGTGTGTGGATAAGCCGAAAAGAAACATTACAATTCAAAAAGACAAAGGTAATCTGGATCAACTAAACTATCTTACAGGCAGAACATTAGATTATGTAAATAAAAAAGCGCTGGAAGGTACTATATTGGCACATAACGACGGTGGTGTGCCCAATCTGCTGGTGCACATTCCCGAAATGTCGCCCTATTATTTTGGCCAATTGGTTTATTTTTTTGAAAAAGCCTGCGGTATAAGTGGGTATCTTTTGGGTGTGAACCCCTTTGACCAACCCGGCGTGGAAGC
>JAAYKJ010000273.1 GCA_012522505.1 Clostridiaceae bacterium | reverse complement strand
GTTATGATTGTGTTTTTGTACAGAATCAGGCCATGAAAAGAATTACGATATAAACGACGGAGATAGGGTTAAAAACGAAAGCATAAAAAAAAGGGGGCTATCAGCCCTCTTCTTCTTCAACGACCTTACTTATGGGTTTACTTTCCCTGAATTCAAGTTTACGCTTACTGTCGGCTGCGTCATTACTGGTCAGATCGATCATTTTACAGTTCCCTTCGAAAACTGCACCTTCATCAGTGACGAAGCTATGTAGTTCCATATCACCACAGACACGTGCGGTGGATTCCAAATGAAGATTGTTTTTCACATGTAAATTCCCATTTACAGTACCGGCTATGGTTAGGTTTTGTGCCCTAATATCTCCCTTGATAACAGCATTCTCCAGTACGATAACATCTCCAGAAGCTTTGATGTCTCCTTCCACACGCCCAATAATCTTTAAGGAACTGTCTGATTCAACACTTCCGATTAGTGTGGTGTTTTCGCCGATAATGGTGTCCATAGCAGCAGTGCTCTTCATTCTTCTCTTCATGATTCTACCTCCTTGATATAACCTGGAACACATGGTGTAATTTATTCTATGTTAAGATTTCATCAAATGCATCCCATAATACAACCCTGGGGCTAAATAGTTTTAGCCAACCCCGTGAAGCTCATTCGATGAACAATCACGGTTCGGTTCCAATGAATAAGGTTGGATCGATGGGAGTGTCTTTTATTCGGATCTCAAAATGCAAATGCGGGCCTGTCGAGACACCTGTATCACCGACCAACGCTATTTTCTCCCCAACCTTAACAGACTGTCCTTTTTTCACAAGAATTTTCATACAGTGAGCGTAACGGGTTATAATACCATTACCGTGATCGATATCAACACAGTACCCATAACCTCCGCTCTTACCGGCAAAAACAACTTTTCCCGAAGCGGCGGCGTATATGGGATTTCCTTTTTTCCCGCCAATATCGGCACCGGTATGATCCATAAATTTCTTATAGACCGGATGAAACCTGTTCCCGAAACCTGATTCAATGATACCTTTGGTTGGCCAGTAGGTAGGAAGATGCTCCAAATAATACCTTAGCTCTTCTTGTTTTTCTGCCAGCGCACTAAATAACTCGTCACCTTTTTTATCGGTATCTTCAAGAAAATTCAACAGTGCTTTCAATTCTGCTATTTTCCCAACAAAGGAAGTTGCTACACCCGATACCGATGAACGGCTTACGGTGAGGGATTTTACTTCTTTATCGATATAATTACTGGTTAAATCCTGCACCTGCAGAGAAAACTCTTCAAGCTTTTCTCTTGTAATAATATCAAGATCCTTTATTTCTGCTATTTCTGATATATTGTCCTGAACAGCCCTCTGCTGCTCTTCAAAGAAGCTGGATAGTATATACTGCTGATTTTTTAGCTGATCGTTCTCATGTAAAATGATGGTTAGATATCCTACCAACGCTGCGGACATCACAATTAACAAGGCGATGAATGTAATCAATTTTAAATGGAGATTTGAAACCCGCAAGGTTTTTATCTTGTTCGAATTATGTGGCACTATCATTAGGGAGGTTATCTTTCCAGTACAGATGGTTTTTCCTTTTTTACGCTTTCTAAACATTTCCTTTTCCTCTTTTTAAGATCGAAACATAATTGACATAATCGCTCCGTAGAGGCCATGAATACATCTTCCTTCGGAATAGCAGCATTATGTTTGCCGACCTATATAATAGATGATTTTTTCTTTATAAGCAAAGTATGCCAAAACTTATCGGTTATCATGCGTTTTGCAGCAATTCCTGCCATGTGACGTGGTAACTGCCTCTTAAACAGATACCAACTTTAATTAAAAATGCCATTTACTAAAAAATATGACAGTCGGATCACAAGTCATATACTATTATAATACAAAATGATTACAAAAAGAAGACCGATCCAGAAATTCATTCCAAATATATGAAAAAGCGAATCGAAAATCTAAAAACGAACCAGTTTAAAATAAAAAACGATTATTCTATGTTTGAAAAGTATGGAAATCGTAATTTTGTTGCATGATTATAGATAGGGAAGCTAGTAAGGCTTATAAGTATGTTGATTCTTTCACAATAAAAAGCATGATAGCGCTGATACAACAGATGGAATATGATAAAATAATCAAAGATGGAAGCGGTTTGAAGTATGCCCAGGTAGAGCTTGAATTAAATGCAAAGGTAAGTGAATGCTTAATGAAGAAAAATGATTTGTTTGAACTAGAGATCACAGGGATGACGCATGAAGGATTGGGTGTAGGAAAAAAAGATGGCAAGGTTGTTTTTGTAAATGGCGCGATTGACGGAGAAACAGTTCTGGCGAAAGTGATCAAAACAACAAAGAAATATGCGGTCGCCAAAACAGAAAAGTGGATTCAAAAAAGCGCGGATCGGCAAGAACCTTTCTGCCAGGTGTATAAACGCTGCGGTGGCTGCAGCCTGCAGCACATGACCTATCCGAAACAACTGGAGTTCAAACGCCAGGTGGTTATCGATAATCTTGAGCGAATAGGCGGGTTTGAGGGTGTTCAGGTTAACCCGGTTATCGGTATGGATGAACCGCTGCATTACAGGAACAAAGCACAATACCCTGTCGGCAACAGCGATACAGGTGCTGTCGCAGGTTTTTATGCAAGAAGAACCCATGATATTATTGACTCTGCTCGCTGCGATATACAGGACCCGGACAGCAAGGCAGCCTGCAATATGATCATCAGCAAAATCATGGAACTGGGCATTACGGTTTATGACGAGAAAACAGGAAATGGAATACTAAGGCATATCGTCACTCGAATCGCAAATGCAACCGGCGATATGATGATTATTCTGGTGGTAACAACACAAAGCATTCCGAATATTGAGCAGCTGATACAGTATCTGACAGAAAAAAATCCAATGATTAAAAGCATTGTGTTAAACATTAACACTCGAAAGGATAATGTTATTTTTGGCAGAAAGGTTCTTACGATATATGGAGATGATACCCTGCTTGACAAGCTTGGTCCGTTCTGGTTTCATATCTCACCGTTATCCTTTTGTCAGGTCAATCCAGCACAGACTGTTGTGCTATATGAAAAAGTGCTTGAATTTGCAGGCTTAACTGGTAGTGAAACTGTCTATGACCTTTATTGTGGTATCGGAACCATTTCGCTCTTCCTTGCGCAGAAAGCCAAAACGGTTATTGGTGTGGAAATCGTTGAGGAGGCAGTCCACGCTGCTATAAAAAACGCAGAACTGAACAGTATTCAGAATACTGAATTTCATACCGGCTTAGCAGAAGAAGTTGTTCCAAAGCTATATCATCAAAGGAAAAAGGCTGATGTTGTCGTCATTGATCCGCCGCGAAAAGGCTGTGATAAAAAGCTACTGGAAACCATGGTTCAAATGCAGCCAAAACGGATTGTTTATGTATCCTGTAACCCCTCTACCCTGGCAAGAGATATAAAATATCTTGCCAGCAGTG
>JAAYKJ010000272.1 GCA_012522505.1 Clostridiaceae bacterium | reverse complement strand
TTAGTGATTCTTCTTCAATAAAAGAAATAATTTTCATATTACCACCGCATTGGGAGCATTTGAGCGGATCCACATTATATACCTTATGAATGAGTTTAGCCCAACTTTTGTTGAATTTCTTTCTTTCGTAAAATGAAAAGTTAAAGTCTATCTTTGGTATGGTCTCGCCCGACATTAGTTTGTCGCAAAATTGCCTAGGTAAAATCTTTTTTTATTTGACAGATATGCCTACGTTAAGTCTATGGTGTATGATAGTCATGCAGTGCCGGAAAGGAGGTACTGTAATGAAAGAAATACATCATTTAACTTTACAGGATCGTCAAGCCATCCAGTCCGCAATTGAAGAAGGTAAGACCAAGGCCGAAATTGGACGCCTATTAGGAAAGGATCCCTGTGGGATCAGCCGCGAGATAATCAGGCACCGGGAATTTAAGAAACGTAACACTTACAACAGGCGGATACTCTGTGCTAAACGTAAGGATTGCAAAATACGCAAATGTTCAAAGACATGTAATGAATACGAGGAGCCGACATGTGTCAGGCGCGACAGATTGCCAGGTGTTTGCAACGGCTGTGAGAAACGCGCAAAATGCCCTATGGACAAGTATTTCTATCATGCGGCAAGAGCGGATTCCAAGTACCGTGAAGAGCTGGTTTGTTGCAGAGAAGGTATAAACATGGAGGAAGCCGAAAGAAATCTCATTGGCGAGAAAAAAGGGGCCGGAGGTTTCAATTATCCTCCAGGCTACCGTTTGAATTATTATATAACGTATTGGGATCGACACCCAGCACCACACCGCCGGAGATGGTTATGCTGCCGGAGCCTATGTTTTTGATTGCGTCATCTGATGCGTAATTTTGCACTGCTCCCCCGGCAACAACAAGACTGCCGCCATTTAGATAAATCACATACCCAGAAGCAGCACTATTAATGATCTTGCCTCCTTCGTTGGCACTGTCATCGGTGATGGTCAGCTCTCCGCTGCCCGAATGACTGATAATACTATTTATCGATGGGCGACCGACCAGTATATAGTCGTTTAGGTCGAAGGTGAAGCTTTTGTAAACATCACTGGCGATGGTGATAGTCTCTGCGAGGGTGATGTCATCCAGCAGCTGGATGGTCTGACCATCCGCAACCTCATCAAACGCTGTCTGCAGGGTGACGTACTCTGTGCCTGTAGCTTCAATTTTAGCAATATAGGTGTCGCTCAGATGCTGATCAAGCTTGAGGTATTTGTAGGTTATGATGTACGCTTCAGCATAAGGGACTGTCGGCATCCCGCTGACATCGGTGCTTGCCGTGATCTGTTCAAGCGGATACCAGGTTACGTGCGGCACCCTGTTCATCGCCATGCCGCCACCCTTGATGACAGTCGAGCCACTTAATTTTACGACTGACGGGCTTTGTTCTTCATAAATTGCAATACCGTTTTCATGCGTGTTTTCCACCGTACCGCCTGTGATTTGCAGCCCATATCCTCCGTCAGCCAGATAAATCGTGCCGCGTCCTTCGGGTGGATTTCCACTGGTGACCACAGCATTGCCGCTGATGAGGATTTGACTTTTTCCTTCGTTATAAATTGCAACTCCGACAGTACTCTTTACAGTACCGCCTATTATTTCAAGCGTAGCCCCGTTACTCCACAGTTTAATTGTACCACACACGGTCGTAGCGAGATTAGCTGTTGGAGCACTGTCGATTGTAGCCGTGCCACTTATGGTAATTGTTCCGGTGCTTTCAGTGCCAATCGTAATCGCATAACTGTCACCATACACCGTGCCTCCTGAAACATTTATATTTCCGGAGGAGGCGTTGTCGATTCCGGTTGTTCCTGTCACGCTGCCATCGGAAATGTTTACGTTGCCACTATTCGTGTTCTTAATCGCAGTGCCGGTACTGCATACGGTGCCGCTATATATGTTTATATTACCTCTACCGGTGTTCAAAATCGCAGTGCCCCATTCGTGGGTATTTTCTATCGTGCCTCCCTGGATTTCAAGGCCACTGGACGTCCCCAAGCTCGTCAAAGTAATCGTGCCACGCATTGTTCCGTATGAATCGGCACTGGTGATCTTGCCGCCGCCTGCGGTATCGGTGATAGTTAGTTTACCTCTGCCCTGGTGATAGATGGTATAAAGACCATCTCTGTCGTTCAGCATTTTGCCGTTCAGGTCAAGGGTGAATGACGTGCTGTTGCTTTCGGGGATTTGAATTCTCTCTGTGGCGTCTCGCAGCATCTGAATGGTCTGCCCGTCACTAACCGCATTAATAGCTGCTTGCAAGGTATCGTAGCGATTAGAACCTATTTGTGCGGCGCTGTTGTCCCCCCACAGTGCATAGAGGGTAACACTGCCGTTCAACTCGTCGGTCAGGTTTCTGACCAATGCTTCATCTCCATATTGAATACCGCCACCATTCGCCTTCGTGTTCCAACCGACGAAAGGATCGCTGCCTTTGGTAAATCCGTTGACAGGCAGGTTCTGTGCCGCATCGTAGGTGAAGGTCTGCGCTTGCATGGTGCCGCTGCCACCGTTCGGGCTGAACTCCACGGTGTAGGTATTGGCCGTCCAATGGGCATAGAGGGTATGATCAGCTTCCACCGTGTCTGTGCTCAACACCGGCGTGTCACTGTTTAACATGAACCAGCCGTCAAAGGTATAGCCTTCGCGGTTCACTGTGGGCAGTGTACCATCGACCCCGCTATAGGCTACATAAATGCTTTCAGCAGTGGACGGATAGGAGCTGCCACTGCCCTTGTTGGAATCAAACTCCACGGTGTAAGCACTGAGCGTCCACTGTGCGTAAAGGATAACCTCCGCCGCATCGGTCAGGTTTTTAACCGCTTCTTCGTCCGAATAGGGTATGCCGCTTCCGTCCGCCTTCGTGTTCCAGCCGTTGAAGGTATAGAAGGTTTTCTCAAACGCACTGGCGGTCAGGTTTCTGGTTTCATCGTACAGGACGATCTGATTTTCCATAAAGCCGGCAGTGCTGCCGTTGCCGTTGAAGCTCACGGAGTAGGTGTTGGCTGCCCATTGTGCGTAAAGAGGAACAACGCCATTCGCTGTGCTGGTCAGGTTTTTGACAGAGGCTCCATCCGCATAAGGGATGCCGCTTCCATCTGCCTTTGTGTTCCAGCCGGTGAAGGTATAGCCGGTTCTGGTAAATGTGTTCGCGGTCAGGGCCGTTGGCGACCCATCATAGCCGAACATCTGAGCTTGCATGGTGCCGCTGCCGAGGTTCGCATTAAAATTCACTGTGTAGGTGATGGGCGTCCATTTAGCATAAAGGGTATGGTTGCTGGTAGACGTCACCTTGGCAGCCGAGGTCACCAGCGTAAGGCAGCTTTTCTCTGCAAACCAGCCGTTAAATGTATAGCCGGGACGGCTCACCTCGGGTAATGGGCCATATGTACCACCATAGGGCACCTGAACGCTTTCGGCAGTGGTCGGTACGGTGCTGCCGCTGCCTGGGTTCGAATCAAAGGATACTATGCAGTTGTCGAACCTCCACTGGGCATAGAGGGTAAAGGTTGTGTTCATTTGTGCCATCCCGCGCACTTCACTGAACGATTCGCCATCGACATAGCTTCTTCCTCCGCCGTACCTGATCGTGTTCCAGCCGGCAAAGGCATAGTTGGCTTTTGTATATTGGTTGGCGTTCAAAGGTGTGGTTTCCCAGTACATGAAAGTTTGAGAGGGCATGTTGCCGTCGTCACAGCCGTTGCCATCGAAGTACACCGTGTAGGTTATGCTATAGTAATAAACCGAAACAACAGTGCTGCCGTCGGCTTTGATAAAAGCATTGGAGACGATCGGTGCCCTGTAGCCGGTGTAGCTTTTGGCCGTAGCTTTGGTGAGATCTCCTGTTTTGCCGTACATCGTATGGGTTTCCACCAGATCGCCGCTTTCGGGGAAGGTCCCGTCCACCGCTTGTCTGATGTGCTTGATCCTATAGGTCGTCTGGCCTTCAACCCATTTTGCATAAAGGGTCATCGGAGCATCAGGCATGGTTGTTTCTGAATAATCCAGCCTCCTGGTCAGCAATGGATCTTTATACCAGCCTTCCAAACTATACCCGGAACGGATGGGTGTGGGCGGCATGATGATTGTGCCGTATTTTGTGTTCCCGTTGGTATATGTGCCGGAAAGAGCCTCTCCGCCATTGAAGTCCCACGTCAGGAGATGGCTGTTGCGCTCGTAATAGATCTCCACAACGGTGCTGCCGTCAGGGAGGATGGTGTTTTGGGTGACGGGATTCTCCACTGTGAAGCCGGTATAGATCCTGACCGTTGCATTGGTTCTCGTTTCTGTGGTGCCTATTTTTCCTTCTGAAAAATCCAGCGTATAGGTTCCGTCGAGATTCTCTAAGTAATGCTTCACCGTATAGTTCGTATCCGTACTTGGCTTCCACCGCGCAGTATAGGTCAGCGCATCATCGGGCATTGTTTCACGGACACTTTTGTCCCATCCAATGAAGGTATAGCCTTGCTTATAGGGATTGGAGGGATTGATGATGGTGGAGCCGTATGGCATTTTTATTGTAACGTCTTCGCTGTCGCTATACACAAATTTCAATTCATAACAGTTACGGTCGTAGTTAATTGCAATACGGGTGGAACCGTCAGGTGCGATTATCTGCTGCTTGAAGGTCTGCACCGTAAATCCGGTATAGGATTGGGGCGCGGCATTCGTCAAGTCACCGGTATAGCACCGGAGTCTGTCGGTTTTCTGCAGCACAAATGTTCCGTCCAGTTCTTTTTGATAATGCTCCACAGTATACGGCACGAGATCCGGCACCCACTTCGCAAATAGCGAGGTATCGCCCTCTGGCATGTTCGTGGCTGTGAAGGCATTGAGACAGGCTCTATCCGTGTACCAACCGTCGAAGATATAGCCGGTTCGGGTGGGATTTGCAGGCATCCTGTTGCTGATATCCGCACCGGCGAGCATGACGAGCATTTCCACTGCGGAACCGCCATTGGATTCAAAAGCGATAACGCTCCTGTTTATATCGGTGCTCCAATTGAGCGTGATGGTGCGGCTGAGTACCTCGGAGGAGCCGGAAAGGGGGGCTTCCTTCCAGGTGATCTTCATTTCGCAGGTTTGCGTCGCCTCACCGGATTCGTTGCCGATGTCGATCCGGTTTGTGACCGGATCATAGGTGAAGTTCGGATTGGACAACTCTACAGCGAACCGCAGTTCGTCGTCGCTTCCGGTAGCAGTGTTGCTGTCAAAGTTCTTGGTGTTGGCTTCGCCCTCCGTCTCCATCTCGCCGGTTTTGAGATCCATCCAGAGCATATCATAGACCACGCCGGGCATTGTGTAGGTGTTGACGTTTACAATGCTGTAGGTCGGATCGTCCTTATAGGCGAAGTCATATACATTTTCCTGTTGTCCTGCCGACCAGAAGGGCCACTCTTTGGCATAGATGGTGGGTGCATAGGAGTATTTACCGTTTAGTGCCTCGGCGATGAACCTAACATCCAGATACACACCAACTTCAATAAGTACGGCACCGGAATAACTGCTCTTTTTTTGCCACTTTCCGGCTATCTTCCAGTTTTCCAGGTGGTAATAGAAATAACCCCACAACCGGGCGTAAGCCCCTGCTTCGATCTGCAATCCAATTCCGGCCAGTTTTGTGGAAAACAGACCCACCGTAGCCTTGGCCCGGATACCGGCACGGATCCCGATGCTGCCCATAACATAAAAGTCAAACTGATAGCCATTGGTAGACAAATCAACAGTATCACTCTCCGCCTTCTTTTTCTTGACAGACAGGGTGAAGGAATGGCGCTTGAAGTTTTCGTATTGGAAGGTCATGCCGAGGGCCACGTTCAGGTTTGCGGAAACCACGAAATCCACTTGCAGACCGTAAGCCAGGATGTGAAACGGGTCTACTGCGCCACGCAGATCGATAAGGTTGACGATGATCAGATCTACCCAATCCTCGTTTGCATCCTCCATAAACGCCGCATACTTCTCGGCCAGGCCGCCGCTGGCGGTAGCCTCCGTCTTAGGAAGAATCGTCTCAACCTCTTCCATTTTTTTCTTAATGGATTCGCTTAAACTGAAAATTTTTCTGTTGGCAGCGGCTTCCTTGACACTGCTTGGCCACGGCATACCCCAAGGCTCTTTGTCCTCGGTCAGCTTTGCGGTGGCGGTGATGCCGATACCGGTGTATGTACCCAGATCCAGATTGCCGTTCATGCGGAAGTCGGCAATATAGGGAAAAATCCACTTCCACTTCCAGACCGCGCCGCCGCTGACACTGAAGCCAATCGTAACCTCCTGCTCAAAGAAGGCGGTCAGATTAACTTCCATGGCGGTGTTGCTGCCTGATTTCTGTATCCTGAAGGTATAGTTCACCGTGACCTCCACACGCAGACCGGTTCCGCCAAGGTTCGGATCAAAATGGGACAGACGGGGTGAAATGCTGACAGAAATCTTCGGCTTCTTGCCATCCTGCTCATTGTCGATGATGTTGCCCATCAGCGTCAGATCACCTGCGCTAGGGGGTGCGCTGTCTGCATAGGTGATGATGCAATCGGACAGAGTCATACCGTCGCCAAAGACCGACCGGACCTCGTCGGTCTGGAGAGCCAGCCCGGCCAGGTATTCACCGGCGTCATCAATGAAGTTGCTCTGAACCAGTTGGGCTTCTATAATTTCCTGGATCCCATCCATGTTTTCATCGATGGCCGCTTGAAGCTCATCTTCGGTAAGCTGTGTTTCATCGTACATGTCCATGGCAGACAGAACCTGTTCCTCACTTACGGTGGTGTAGGTGATGGTAGTGGTATCTCCGTTGACGGTGATTGTTATAATTTCACCATAGGCTTGATCCTGTGCGTCATCCTCTCCAAAGTCTCCTGTATAAAAAGCCAGATAGTCCCCCACATCTACGGTGGTTTGGTTGCTTAGGCCCATGAGTTCATAACCGTCGGCGAACGTCAGTTTGTCATTATCGATGACGACCAATGTGCCGTCCACCGCCCAGCCTGAGGTACCGTCGCCTGCATCCACGTCAATGGGCAGCACATCAGGCGTGAAGAGTACATCTTCCGCCTCAGCGGCCACATAGTAATAGGTACTGCCGTCGATTCGAGTGATCTTCACATAGGAGACATCATCGTTCTCTGTTTTGCTTGTTGTTCCTTTTTCCGGTTGACGCTCTGTGGGCTTGGTGCCGGAATAAACAGAAACCGTATCGCCCACCTGTATGTCGCTGCCGGTGTAAGTAAAGCTGCCACTCCCGTCGTTTTCCGTGTAGGTGGCAAGGCCCTGATTGTCTGTGCTGGCCAGATACAGACCGGCATATTTCATCAGGCCTACAGCCTCTCTAGAATTCAGCGAGCCTGCAGCAATATACTTGATGTCATCGTTCAGCTTTAGATTCAGTGTGCCGTCCTTTTCGATGCTGAAGTTAAAGAAACGTACCTCGGCCACATTATCCTGACCATGGGCTGCTATGAAATCTACAATGGCAGCTGTGCTGTCATCAAAGGTCATATCATCATCAATCAATTCAATTTGATAGGTATGTCCGGGGGTAAAGCCTCCGCTTGCGGATGATATGATCCAGACGCCGTTGCTACCTTCGACCCTGACACGCTCGATATTCGCTATGTCCTCATTCGCGACTTCCGTTTCGGGCGTTTTGTCAGGAGCGGTAATGTTACGGAATTTGAAATCGGTTCCGAGAATTGGCGCACTGTCGGTCTTCTTCATTGAGATGGAAAAATCGGGTGCTTGTTCTAACGCACTGACGAAGTTGGGGGTACCGCCCTGTTCCAGTCCGACGGCATCAGTGAACTGTGCGTACAGCGTTGTATTGGCGTTTAGCCGATCATCACTGTTTACACGCTTGCTTTTTCCTGTATCGTAATACCAGCCTAAAAACACCTTTCCGGTGGGCTGGGCCGGAATTGGCAAATTATTTAGCAGGGTACCTTTTTGGTACATCTTCTCCTCCCTCGAGGAGCCAATCACAAAGGTTACCTTATAATAGGTCGTGTTGCTTCCGCCTTCAGAACCACCCGTGCCGGTTCCACTCCCGGGACTTCCCGTATTGCTTCCGCCGTCGGAATCGTCTGCGTTGCTTCCGCCTTCAGAACCACTCGTGCCGGTTCCACTCCCGTAACTACCCGTATTGCTTCCGTCACCAGAATCACCCCCGGTGGAAGACTCCGATGTCTCAGGCTTCTGCTCGGTATTCGGATTAGCGCTGACCCTGTCAGATGGGATGCCAGGCTCCCTGTACCAGGTCTCCACGGCCTTGTCGGTACGCATACAAAGAGTGGCTGCCTGTGCACGGCTTGCGCTGCCTGTAGGATCAAAGCTTACGCCGTCACCGGCCAGCAAGCCGGTTTTCCACAGTTTTAAAACCATTTCCCGCGCCCATGGCGACACGATGTCTAAATCTGCCGGAACAGTTGTGATATTGGCTCCGGTATCATAGTCAACACCGAAGGCTTCAAAGTAGCGTACAAAGAACACAGCCATTTGCTCCCGATTGATTAGGCCGTTCGGGTCGAATTGTCCATTCCCGATGCCGGTAGTGATACCGTGCTTCGATGCCCACGCTACAAAGGGAGCGTACCAGGCGTCTGCCGGCACATCGCTGAAGTCAGACTGCTCCGTGTATGTACTCGATTCCACACCGGCCATGCGGCCCAGCACGGTAACAAACATACCCCGACTCATCGTTCCATCTGGTTCAAAGAGATTTTCGCTGGTACCGTTAAAAAATCCGTTGATGCGTGCATATTGTACTGCATCATAATACCAGCTGCCTTCCCGGACATCCGCAAAGGGATTTCCGGGCTTCATTTCCTCCTGCACTGTATTGACTTCTGGATTGGAATTATCGGCCAAAACGGCTATTGCCTCCGCGGGAAGCAAAGCGAATAGCATGGTTACCAAAATGAGGATAGATATCAATCGTTTTTTCATATCAAGCTTAGTCTCCTTTATTAAATGCTCTAAGACCTCTGTCTGGCTTAAAGGCCACGGATAGCGGAAGTGTATTTTTAGCCATCTGTTTTCTCGCAGGTTCTTTAAGCAACCTTACATCATGCCTGTCATATTCGCCATTGAAGTCTGCTCCACAAGATACTCTCTATGCCGAAAGCCTAACATCGCGGCAACCATGGAGACCGGGAACATTCGGATTTCACGGCGCAGCTTTATCACACTGTTGTTGTAAATCAAGCGGCTGGTGCGCATCATATTCTCAAAGGCTTGCACCGCGCCCATGGTTTTGATATAGGTTTGGTTTGCCTTTAATTCTGGGTATTGCTCCGTCACCATGGCAATCCTGCTCAAGGCTTCGGAAATAATCTCTTCCTGGCGCAGCACATCGTCCGGTGTGGATTTTGCCGTAATCACGCTTCGTCTTGATTTGATTGCTTCCTTCAGCGCTTCGCTTTCGTGCCTGGCGTAGCCCTTTGTCAAATCCAAAAGAGCCGTCAGAGCATCGAAGCGGCTTGACAGCTGTACTCCGATCTGACTCATGGCATTGCTGATATTCTCATCAAGCACGACCAGCTTACGCTGTGTAGTGATGATCCATAGAACAATTACCGCAACAATTACGATCATTGTGATGAAAGTTGGCAGCATATTAAAGTCTCCTCTTTGTATATTTATCAAAATCCTAAGGCCCCCTCTTCTACAAGTGAGCTGTATAGTAGGCTGCTATGGCTTGCAGGCTACAGAAGACTGAAATGTATTTCAGCCCCTTCGTTCCCGCCGCAGGCTGCAAGGCTGAGTGTCATAACAATTGCCATCATAAGTACGAATAGTTGATTTCATTATTAATTTCCTCCATATTCGGTCGGTTTGTATAGGGAATATCCCTTACATTCAACCTATCAAAAATTTCTCCGGTAAAAATATCCGTTGCATGAAACATGTTTTTTTTGACATGAAACATGGTTTCGGTTATTCGATTATTATGGTAAACTGAGCTTGGAGAAATAGAGTGATAAAGAAATGGGGGGTGTGTATGCTGCAGATTGCGGTCTGTGATGATAATATTGACGAGCTATCCAATATGGTACAGCTTATAAACTTATATAGAGAGTCAAGAAGTATTTACTGTGAATATGCCGTCTTTCCAAACGGATTTGAGCTGATTTCGACCTTGGAAAAAGGAAAGAGATTTGATATGTACTGCCTGGATATTATTATGCCTGGCTTTACGGGCATTGATGTGGCAAAGGAAATCCGTTGTTTTGATAAAACCACACCGATTTTATTCTTTACCTCATCGCCCGAATTTGCTTTGGAAAGCTATTCGGTGAAAGCCATCAACTATGTACTAAAGCCAATATCAAAAGAAAAACTGTTCTTCACCTTTGATGAGCTGTTAGAGCAGATCAAAGCGGAAAAAGATGAGGATGCTGTTATCGTAAAGAGCAATGAGGGCATTCAAAAAATATTGATATCCAATTTGGTTTTTGCCGAGGTCATCGGAAGAAGTGTGTTGTATCACATGCGCTCAGGAAAGGTAATTGAATGTACGGAAGCCTTTTCCTCTGTCTGCGGCAAGCTATTGAAATATGGTAGCTTTATCAAGCCCCACCGCTCCTATCTTGTGAATATGCAGTATATGGATACCATCGAAAATCATCAGATAACCTTACAAACCCTATCCACTATACCCATTGCACAAGGTAAGGCAAAAGAAATGAAACAGCAATATTTGAATTATCAAATGGAGAGGGAATAAGCAAATGGTAGGAGGTGGTTTAAAATGATAGTAACTGTGATAGGACTCTTACGATTTGGATTTTCCCTGGTCTTTGGCATAGCCGTGACAGTTATCTTTGCGGGAGTAGAACTCACAAGAAAAAACAGACTCGTCACCAGCTTGCTATGTGTAATTTTTCTTTTCGTTCAGACCGCAAGCTGGTGGCTCTTAGGCTTGGATTTGACATCAAAGCTGTATCCGCTGATTATCCACCTGCCATTGATAGTAATATTCTCCCTATACTTTAAACGTCCGTGGCTCATATCCGCCGTCAGCGTACTTTCCGGTTATCTTTGTTGTCAAGCGCCGCGTTGGTTCGGTTTCCTTGCGGGGGCTGCCTTAGGCAGTGAACTTGCAGACCACGTTTTTTATATTGCGGCGGTGTTTCTGTTCTACTATTTCTTGAAAAGGTATGTAGCCGGGTCCGTCCGACAGCTTATGGAGGTGTCCAAAAAGTCCTGCTTATTCCTAGGCGGGGTGCCGCTTTTTTACTATATGTTCGACTACACGACCACCATCTACACCGATGTGCTCTATCGCGGCACGAAATGGGCGGTGCAGTTTATGCCCTCAACAATCTCCGTATTCTATTTTGTGTTTGTTATCCTTTACTACGCTGAGACGCAAAAACAAGCAAACCTCCAAAGAGAACGGGATATGCTGGATACGCAGTTCCGACTGGCACAAACAGAGTTTGCTTCTCTTAGGCAGTTGCAGCACAATGCCGCAGCTTATCGGCATGATATGCGCCACCACTTCTCTCTTTTGCAAGGGCTGGCATCAAAGGAACATATAGAGGAGATCAAAGGGTATCTACGGACAGTTCAGTCCGACCTGGATGCCATAACGCCCATGCGCTTTTGCGAAAACGAAACCGTTAATCTGATTTTGTCCGCTTTCGGCTCCAAAGCAAAACAATCCGGAATCCTGTTGACAATAGATGCGAAACTGCCTGACTCGCTTCCGTTTAGCGACACCGAGCTTTGTTCCCTATTATCGAATGCGTTGGAAAACGCTATGCATGCCTGTGAAAGGATAACAGACAGCAAAAAACGCATCATCCGTCTGTGTGTTTACGACAAGAATAACAAGCTGTGTATTGACATCCGCAACAGCTACCAGTCAGAACCGACATTCCATCAGGGCCTGCCCGTATCAAAAGAACAGGGGCACGGCTTTGGCACAAAAAGCATGGCACATGTTGTGGAAAAACATGGCGGTGTATTTCGTTTTTTTGTCAAGGATGGCTGGTTTATATTCCAGGCCACGACATAAAAGACTGTTCTTTTGAAAAGAAAAGTATAGATTTAGGATTATAATAAATAATGATGAACTATAAACAACTATGTTATATAATGAACCATGTCAGGCGTTGTATCCTGACATGAATATTAATCGTAATAGGGGGTTATCATGAAATACTATGTAGACTCAAATGCTGCGAAGGACGGAAATGGTTCCATTGAGAAACCATTCCGACGGATCAATGAAGCTGCGAAGCTGGCGCTTGCAGGTGATGAAGTGCTGGTAGCACCGGGGGTTTACCGGGAATATGTAGATCCGGTTCATGCCGGCACTGAAGATGCCCGTATCACTTATTCCAGTACTACACCTCTTGGTGCGGTGATCACCGGCGCGGAACAGATAAAAACCTGGCAGCATTACAAAGAAAATGCCTGGGTATGCCGGATCGCTAACAGTGTTTTCGGTGAATACAATCCTTATACAACATTGGTGTATGGAGACTGGTATTTCGCGACACCGAATAAACATACCGGTTGTGTTTATTTAAATAACAAGGCGCTGTATGAAGCCTCAACATTAGAAGAGTGTATCAAAGGCAACGTATATGAATGTAGCTGGGTACCGGAGGAATCTGTTTATAAGTGGTATACCGAACAGGATACTGCTACTGATGAAACGATCATTTATGCCAATTTCCAGGGTCAGGATCCAAATGAGGAGAATGTAGAGATTAATGTCCGTCGCAGGTGTTTTATGCCTTCTATAACCGGTATCGGTTATCATACGGTCAGCGGTTTTAAAATCGATAAAGCTGCCACCACCTGGGCACCGCCTGCAGCTTTTCAGGATGGCATGATCGGCCCTCACTGGAGCAAAGGCTGGATCATTGAGGATTGTGAAATTTCAAACAGCAAGTGTGCTGGTATTTCTCTGGGTAAATATCTTGATCCGGACAACGATCATTACTTTACAAATAAATATGTAAAGAGTCCTACCCAGATGGAACGAGATGCGCTTTGTCGCGGCCAGTATCACGGATGGCTGAAAGAAAAAATCGGCAGTCACATCGTTCGCCGCTGTAACATTCACCACTGTGAACAGGGCGGAATCATTGGCCGAATGGGCGGTGTGTTTAGCACCATTGAGGACAACCATATTCATCATATTAATAATATGATGGAACTTGGCGGAGCAGAAGTTGCCGGGATCAAAATGCATGCGGCCATTGACGTACTCATGCGCCGCAATCATATCCACCATTGTACAATGGGAATTTGGTGTGACTGGGAAGCACAGGGTACACGTCTTACTCAGAACCTGCTTCATGATAACCAGCGGCCACCATATGCCAAAAACCTTCCGGGAAGTATGATGTCTCAGGATATATTTGTAGAAGTCAGCCATGGACCAACACTGATCGATAACAATATTCTACTCTCAGACGCCAGCCTTCGTTTTGCGACACAGGGCGTGGCCATGGTTCACAACCTTATCTGTGGTGCGTTAACCAGCATCGGTGGGGGTACAGGTCCACGCTATACACCATATCACATACCACACCGTACGGAAGTGATGGGCTTTATGACCATTCTTCATGGTGATAACCGTTTCTACAACAATATCTTTGTCCAGAAATGGCCTTCTCAAGACTATGAGACCTACGATGATCAAGACACAGGCGCCAGGACGGAAAACAGACTTGTTGGTACGCATGTTTTCGATGATTATCCAACCTATGACGAATGGATTGCACAGTTCGATTTTACCCAGCGTCCAAACATGAGAGCTTTAGAGCCTGCTCATGCAGGTCATCTGCCGGTCTGGAGTGAAGGGAATGTATATCTAAACGGTGCCAAACCATGGAAAAATGAAGTGAACGGTCTGTTCGTTGAAAACGACGATCGGGATATAAAAATAGAGCTGGTGGAGAAAGACGGTCATTATTATCTGATCACAAATGTATATGATTACCTTAAGGATTTCAGCGATCGGATGATCCACACCGAAATTCTGGGCAAAGCCTTCGAACCGGAAGCATACTTTGAAAATGCGGATGGAACACCGATACGCTTTGACGCGGACTACTTCGGAAATCATCGCGGTATTTATGTTATCCCGGGTCCGTTTGCATCCGCTTCTGATAAAACTAAACTATAATCACATATATAAAACCATATATGTAACCAATAGAGACGTCTCATTTCGGGCATATTCATCTAAAAGTTTTAATTCAATGCCAGAAAGGGGCGTCCTTTTTTGTCATTGACATATATATCTAACGCGGGCTCTGCCCGCAACCCAAAAATCCCGTTAACTTTCATGCGGCTCTAATCCTTACTGAAAGCGAGTTTCAGAAGCCACCACTAAAAATTCTTGTTTTTTATTGATGTTTTTGAGGTGTAAGATACTAAACGCACCACTAGTGGGGGATTGTACCCGCCACTGAAGCAGAAATCGTTTTATCCCCCGCCTATTCGTGTTTCGTGGCCTTTAGGCCAGACAGGGGCCTTAAAGCATTTGATAAAGGAATATTCGGCTGTTCATATAGGATTTACCCTCTTAAAGACCAGAATAAAAGGATTTGAAAACTCAAATCCTTTTACATTCGGTGGTCGGAGTGAGAGGACTTGAACCTCCGGCCTCTGCGTCCCGAACGCAGCGCTCTACCACCTGAGCCACACCCCGAAATAGACAGCAAAACTATTATAAAGCATATTGAGAAAAAACTCAAGCAGAAGATTTATCATCAACTGAGAAGTTGCTATAAGCAGTTACTGTTCACAGGTACTTGTGAAGATATCGCTGTGCAATATTAGGAAACATCAGCGGAATGCCGCTTAGAGATGTATCGTCAGGGTGAGGAAAAGCAAGCCGACTGTTTGAGCAAAAATGCAACAAAAATATTTCAAAATGCATAACTGCGAGTTTCGGCTTGATAGTGCTTTTGCTTTGCAAAATGCACTACATTAATGTTGCGTCTTTTAACGCTCTGCGTTAAAAACGCCCGAGCCGAACTATACAGCTCTTGCAAATGAAGCGTAGTTTCCGTTATTGCAAAGCGATATCTCAAGATATATTGGGTGTGAACAGTAACTATAAGCAGAATGGCTGCTTTGCTTTCTTATCAGTTTCAATATGGAAACCTACCTTTAGAAACTGGTGTTCTGTACCAAAATATATAAAACAGAGGTCGGCTTTTTAGTTTTTGGGTAACACAAGTAGACATACAACATAAGAAAGGAAGGTTGCCGTATACTTGGAATAGAAGAAAGAACCATTGGACGAATGGGGATAGCTTGGTAATTATACCGGCGATAGCCGGTGCGTCCCAAGAAGCTCCCACCTCTTTAGGTGGTGGGAGTAAGTCACAATTAAAATATAATGGAAATATTGTAATAGAAAGAATCAACAATGGGGTGGGTAAGATTCCAAATAACACCTTGAATTCTATTAATAAATACGATAAACTTATTAATATAGACTTATTAAGTTAAGTTTAAAAAGTTGGAGGTGAAGACTATGGCTTACCTATTGGGGGTAGACATTGGCACATCGGGTACCAAAACCGTATTGTTTGATGAGATGGGAAATATCCGTGCCAGTGATCTTCAGGAATATCCCCTGTACCAGCCCAAAAACGGATGGGCGGAACAGGATCCTGGCGACTGGTGGGCGGCAACTTATGTTTCCATCAAAAATGTTCTGGCAAAAAGCGGTGTTTCACCCGAGGATGTCAAGGGTGTCGGATTGTCCGGACAGATGCACGGATTGGTTATGCTGGACAAGGACAACCAGGTTCTGAGGAGGTCCATAATTTGGTGTGACCAACGCAGCGGTGCGGAATGTGAACAGATTACCTCGCTGATTGGCGCGAAGCGTTTGATTGAAATCACAGCAAATCCCGCATTGACCGGATTTACCGCATCCAAAATCATGTGGGTGAAAAATCATGAACCTGAGATTTTCGATAAGGCAGCAAAAATTCTTCTGCCGAAGGATTATGTCAGGTACCGTTTAACAGGAGAGTATGCAACCGAGGTATCTGATGCCAGCGGGATGCAGCTGTTGGATGTACCCAACCGTTGCTGGAGCGATGAGGTGCTGCAGAAACTGGGGCTGAATAAATCCATGCTTGGTAAGGTATATGAGTCGCAGGAAGTTACCGGTACCATTCACAGCAAAGCTGCGGAATTGACAGGGCTGAAGGTGGGCACTCCCGTGGTCGGCGGCGGTGGGGATCAGGCAGCCGGTGCAGTTGGAAACGGTATTGTCAAACCTGGCGTCATCTCTTCAACAATTGGTACCTCCGGTGTTGTTTTTGCCTATTCTGACAAGGTCAGTATCGATCCGCTTGGCCGGGTTCATACATTTTGTCATGCGGTTCCGAACACCTGGCACATCATGGGGGTCACCCAGGGTGCAGGGTTATCGCTGCAATGGTTCAGAAACAATTTCTGTAAGGATGAAATCGCAACAGCCGAATTGATGGAAGTAGATCCCTATTATTTGATGGACAAAGCGGCAGAAAAAGTGGAAGCCGGCAGTAACGGCCTTGTTTACCTGCCTTATCTGATGGGTGAACGCACACCGCATCTCGATCCGGACTGCCGTGGTGTATTCTTCGGATTATCTGCAAAGCATACGAAGAAGGAAGTGTTGCGCTCTGTCATGGAGGGTGTTGTATACAGCCTGAAGGATTGCATGGAAATTATTAAAGAGCTTGGTGTGGACGTCAGCGAGATCAGAGCTTCGGGCGGCGGCGGAAAGAGCCCTCTTTGGCGTCAGATGCAGGCCGATGTTTTCAATTCGGAAATATGCACGATAAATGCCAGCGAAGGTCCTGCCTTTGGTGTTGCTATTCTGGCCGGAGTAGGCTCTGGTGTTTATAAGATTGTTCCGGAAGCCTGCGAAGCAACTATTCAGGTTAAAACAAGACAACCGGCGGATCAGGCGGTTACAACCAGATACAATGAGTACTATAAATTATATAAGAGCCTGTATCGGTCTTTGAAGCAGGACTATAAGACGCTGGCAAAGCTGGTATAAAAACAATGACAAAAAGCTTAACCGGTAACAACCAGTATCTAAAAGAACTAAACCAGGCTGCTGTGATGGAACTTATCCGCCAGAAGGGAAGGCTGTCCCGGAAGGAATTGTCCGATTTGACAGGCCTTTCTCCCACTGCTTGCGGAAGCATCACCCGGCAGCTCATTCAGGATGGTTTTCTGTATGAAACAGGGCAGGGCGAATCAACCGGCGGACGCAAACCGGTGATGCTGGAGATAAGGCCCAATTCATACTATGCAGCAGGTTTTGATATTGGCATGGAAGAACTGCAGATGGTTGTTGCCGACATTACGGGAAAGATCCTTTACCACAGGAATTTAGAGTATACTTCCGGAATTTCAGTGGAAAAAGCAATGGATTTGGTTTATGACGAGCTTTTAGTTATTAGTGAAGAACTGGGTCTGAGCAGAGAAAGGTTTCTGGGCTGCGGGTTGTCCATTCCCGGCCTTGTGGACAGAGGAACGAACCAGGTGATCATGGCTCCGAACCTGTCATGGAACCATGTTGATTTGAAAGCAAAAGCATCGGATATTCTAAAGATGCCGGTCTATATTGAAAATGAGGCCATGTGCTCGGCAATCTGTGAAAACTGGATCGGTAAATGTAGAAATGTTGACAATTTTGTGTGCATTAATGTGGAATCAGGTATTGGTGCAGGTATTTTTATTGGTGGTACAATTTATCGTGGTTTCAGCGGCAGTGCCGGTGAAATCGGCCATTTGATTGTACAGGAAAACGGCAGGCTGTGTGGCTGCGGTAACCATGGATGCCTTGAAACCTATGCATCCACGCGGTATATGCTGCTGGAGGTGAATAATCGGCTAAACAACGGATATTCACCCAAGAGCATTCCGAAAGGTACAATGCGCTGGGACAAAATTGTTGAAGCCGCCGGTAAGGGTGATGCACTGTGTGCGGAAGTATTGCACCAGGGAGCGAAATTCTTGGGTTATGCGGTTGCTTTTCTGATCAATACGCTCAACCCCGAGGCCATTGTCCTTGGAAAATGTTTTACGCAATATGCACCGATGGTCATGGACACGCTGACAAAGACGGTAAAGGAAAAAGCATTGCACTACCCAGCAGCCAGAGCCCGGATTATGACTTCAGAATTCGGCATGAGTTCATCAGCGTTGGGTGCGGCAATGATCCCCATTCGAAAGATATTCGGAAAATAACTTTTAGGTTCAGGAAAAATAATAATGGAGGTTATATTTATGAGCGAGTATTTTAAAAATGTATCCAAAATCCAATACGAAGGACCCAAGTCAGACAACCCGTTGGCATACAAGTTTTATAACCCGGATGAAAAAATTAATGGAAAGACCATGAAGGAGCACCTGAGATTTGCAGTTGCTTACTGGCATACCTTTCAGGGAAAGGGTGCTGATCCCTTCGGTCTGGATGGTTCTGTTGTCCGCTCCTGGGATGAGATCGGTGACGCGATGGACCTGGCAAAGGCTAAGGTAGAAGCGAATTTCGAATTCTGTGAAAAACTGGGTGTCCCATTTTTCTGCTTCCATGACAGAGATATCGCACCTGAAGCTGAGACACTAAAAGAAACGAACAAACGGCTGGATGTGATTGTCGCTGCGATCAAAGACCGTATGAAGAACAGTGATGTCAAGCTGCTGTGGGGAACAACCAATGCCTTCTCAAACCGCCGCTTTACACATGGTGCTTCTACTTCCTGCAATGCCGCTGTTTTTGCTTATGCAGCCGCACAGGTCAAAAAGGCCATGGAAATCACAATGGAACTCGGCGGCCAGAACTATGTGTTCTGGGGAGGCCGTGAAGGCTATGAAACCCTGCTGAACACCGATATGAAACTGGAACTGGATAACCTGGCAAGGTTCCTCCAGATGGCTGTTGATTACAAGAAAGAAATTGGTTTTGACGGACAGCTGTTGATCGAACCAAAACCGAAAGAACCGACAAAGCATCAATATGATTTTGATACTGCAACCGTTCTGGGCTTTTTTAGGGCAAATGGCCTTGAGAAGCACATTAAAATGAACATTGAAGCAAATCATGCAACTCTTGCCGGTCACACCTTCCAGCACGATCTGCAACTGGCACGCATCAATAACGCTTTGGGCAGCATTGACGCGAATCAGGGCGATTATCTGCTGGGATGGGATACTGACCAGTTCCCAACCAACATTTATGATACGACACTGGCCATGCTGGAAGTCATTAAAATGGGCGGATTCACCAAGGGTGGTCTGAACTTTGATGCGAAGGTCAGGAGAGCTTCTTTCGAGCCTGCCGACCTTTTCTACGGACATATTGCAGGAATGGACGCATTTGCCCAAGGGTTACGGATAGCATCCAGGATTTCTGAGGATGGTGTGTTCGATAAATTTATTTCTGAGAGATATGCAATCTTCAATACTGGTATCGGAAAGGACATCGTAGATGGAAAAGTTGGCTTCAAAGAGCTGGAAGCCTATACGCTGGAAAACGGTGAACCTGAAATATCTTCTGGACGACAGGAAATGCTTGAAGCGCTCCTGAACCAGTATTTGTTAGGTAAATAATGATCCCTAATGCCCCCCCTATTTCAAACCCTTCATCAGAGCTGAAGTCTCTGACATCTGGTGAAGATGGCGGGTTTGAATAATGAGAAAGCTCCTGCAGAAACCTTTCGCAGGAGTTTTTTCAGTTTTATACATGACTTTAAAGTTCGTGACAGCAACTCCGTCCCCATGACACGTGACACGTCCCCATGAAAATACCTGTTCATTCTAAGAAAACATGTTATAATTATAGATAAATTACTCAAACGATGGTTTAGATCACAATTTTACAGTACATTGTAAGATAAACAGGCTCATCGAGAATGGATTCTGTAGTCTTGACAGAGCTGGAACAGAATTAATAACCGGTTATGAGCCCGCGTGGTGGGATTAATGCTGGAAATCATCAGGGCAGTTGCCCGACAACTTGTATTTTCAATATTTCTTGATTACAAGTATATTATAGTTTATCTGTTTTTTTATATGGTTGTTAAGGGAAGGCTTGAAATCATTCGGGGGTTTGAACAATGTATTCACGGCTGCCAGGTTAAAACACTCCGGCAAGTGATGGAAGAGCTTTTGCTGGCAGGGCTTGTTTCGGGTTTTTTTGCTGGAATACTCACAGTTGCGCTGGGGCTCTATATTGAACCCGAAGGCCTGCAAACCTTCTTGATCATTATGGCGTTGCTTGCCCTGATCAACCATCGGTTCGTGAACCCTTCTTACGCCGGAGGCATATTAACCCTGTTTGCGTTAATATTCCATTACGACAAAGTTCATGTGCCTTCGATGCTGTCTTTAATCGCAGTGATACAGCTGGTAGAGGCAGTGCTTGTCTACCTCACCCGGAAACAGGACAATACCCCCATTTTCATCCAGCATAAGGGGCGGATGACAGGTGCTTTTATCAAACAGAAATACTATGCCGTACCCTTTATTATGCTTTCTCTTTCGGCTATGCCGTATGCGATTTGGCGAAATGAAGTCAGCCTTGACTGGGGTACAATGTTTCAAGCGGGGCTTGCCACCGCAACTACAGGGGCCGTGTTTCTTCTGACCGGAGCCATCGGCGTAACAAACTATTCTTCAATCGCCATTGCAACACCGCCTGAAGAAAAATGCAGGAATGATGCAATCAAGTTTCTGGCAGGTAGTCTTATTTTATTTATACTGGCGTTTCTATCGGTAAAAATTGAAGCTTTACAGTGGATAGGATCTGTTTTTGCGTTAATTTACAGAGAATTTGTGTACAGATATACATTATCGAAGGAAAAGAGAAAAAAGTCTCTTTATACCGTCGTCAGCAGAGGGATCAGAATTTTGGAGGTTATCCCTGGTGGAACAGCAGACAAAATGAAGATGAAACGTGGTGAAGTTATTCTGAATGTAAATGGGAAACCGGTTCAGACAGAAGATGGCATCCGCCATGTTTTAGCCCATAACCCCACTTTTTTGTGGATGCATACAGAAGACCCCTGTGGACAAATTAAGATATATGAACACAAGTGCTATCCCGATGGCGTGAAAGATTTAGGGGTTATTCTTGTCCCGAGGGAGTGGGAGGTAACATATCAGGTGGATGAGTATGAGAATTTTGCCATCATTAAAAATATTGTAGACAAATTCAGGTTTAAATAGTTTCATTCTGCGCTATCAGGGTATAAAATAGGAATGATGAAGATTGACATTTTTATGTCATAGTGCTAACCTTTTGAGAGCATAATACTTCTGATTTTGTTTATGCAAGCGAGGTGTTTATATGGATAAAGGAATTATATATCTGGATCATGCGGCTACCACTTATGTGAAGCCTGAAGTTTTTGAAGCAATGAAGCCTTGGTTTACAGAATATTATGGAAACCCTTCCGCAATATATTCTCTGGGACGACAGAGTAAAAAGGCCATTGAGGAAGCCCGGGCGCAAATAGCCTATTGCCTTGGTGCTCACCCAACCGAAATTTTTTTCACCGGTTCGGGCACCGAAGCTGATAATTGGGCGATTAAAGGAACAGCTCTTGCAAACCAGAAAAAGGGTAAGCATGTGATAACTACGGTTATCGAGCATCATGCTGTTCTGGAGGCCTTTGATTTTTTACGTAAGGAAGAGGGCTTTGAAGTGACATATCTTCCGGTCAACGAGAATGGGCTTGTAAATCCGGAAGATTTGAAGAAAGCCATTCGGCCGGATACTACTTTGGTAAGTATCATGTATGCGAACAATGAAATTGGCACCATCCAACCCATTCATGAACTGGCATCGATTGCACGGGAAAAGGGTGTTGTGTTCCATACCGACTCCGTTCAGGCCATCGGAAATATTGCAGTAAATGTGAAAGAACTGGATGTGGATTTGCTGTCTTTGTCGGCACATAAGTTTTACGGGCCAAAAGGCGTTGGTGCGCTATATGTAAGAAAAGGCATCAAAATGGAAAGCTTCATACACGGCGGTGCCCAGGAAAGAAAGCGGAGGGCGGGAACCGAAAACGTACCGGGGGTCATCGGTATGGCAGCTGCGCTGAAACTGGCGTACGATAATCTGGAAGACTATAACAACCATCTTGGTAAACTCAGTTCCAGGTTTATCGAAAAAGTCTTGGAACGCATTCCATATGTCCACTTAAACGGAGACAGGGAACAGCGGCTGCCTGGTAATGTAAATTTTTCATTCCGCTTTGTTGAAGGTGAATCACTGCTGTTAATGCTGGATATGAAAGGCATTCAGGCCTCCAGTGGATCGGCCTGCACTTCTGGTTCACTCGATCCATCCCATGTATTGCTTGCGATCGGACTATCCCATGAAATTGCCCATGGTTCTCTCCGGATAACCTTTGGTGAAAAAAACACCGAGGAGGAAGTGGATTATCTGGTGGATACCCTGGAAGAGATTGTAGAGAAGCTGAGGAAGATGTCTCCACTTTATGAGGAGTTTGTGAAGAATCATTAAAGGTCTTTTCCCCGGAGGTGTTTTCAAACACACCGGAGGCTGAACAGATGCGCGACACCACGATTATTTCAAGCCTTTGTGTGGAAGAATATGATAATTGGTGATCAAAGATTAACACGGAATAATCAGGAATATGACTAAAATTAATAGAATGAAGGTGGTTTTATGTATAGTGAAAAAGTCATGGACCATTTTACAAATCCAAGAAATGTAGGAGAAATTGAAAACGCAGATGGTATTGGCCAGGTTGGAAACGCCAAGTGCGGCGATATCATGAAGGTTTATCTAAAAATTGAAAATGATATTATTGTTGATGTCAAGTTCAAAACCTTCGGCTGTGGTGCGGCGGTTGCGACCAGCAGTATGGCTACCGAGCTTATCAAGGGAAAGACCTTGGACGAAGCATCAAAGATTACCAATAAAGCGGTTACCGAAGCGTTGGGTGGCCTCCCGCCGGTAAAAATGCATTGCTCGGTGCTGGCTGAAGAGGCTGTTATTGCAGCAATTGATGATTACAAAAAAAAGATGGGAATGGATGTGCCCGACACCCGCTGCTCGGGTTGCTGCGGCAAATGTGGTGATACTCGGACTGAGTAAGCCCGGATGGCCGACTGTAATCAAATTTACGTTATCGTGACAGAAGAAGCGGCTTTCCTGCCGCTTTCTTTTCTTTCAATATGCGCCGCACATGGTGCGTGAAATTCCACAAAATACCCTAAACAACCAGGCCCGGCATGACAAATACTGTATACTTACGAGACTGGGGGGAAACAATGAGACTATTCTATGCCATTGAATTGGATGAAGGAACAAGAAGGCTGCTTCTTGAAAAGCAGAATCAGCTGAAGGAAAAGGCTGCCAGAGCAAACTTTACAAGGCTGGAGAACCTGCATCTGACGCTTCGTTTCATGGGCGAGATGGACGGTAGCGAGCTTCCGATATTGAAGCAAATTCTGGATCTTGTCGCTTCCAGAATGGAAGCCTTTCAGCTTGAATTATCTAGCCTTGGTGCATTTGAGCGAGGGCATAAGTCCATTGTATGGTGGGGTGTCAAAAAGAATGAAACGCTTTATCACCTTCAGAAAGCGTTGGAAGAAGAAATCAGGCTTAGTGGTTTCCCGGCTGAAACAAAACCTTACATTCCGCACATTACACTCGCTAGGGAGTATGTTTGTGCGGACGGCATTAAAAATGTGATTAATGGGTTCCGGCCAGCTTCCCATCCAATTTGTGTATCAAGCCTTTCCCTGATGGAAAGTTTGAGGGTGGAAGGAAAGCTGACCTATTTATGTCGGTATAGGGCAGCACTTCGTTCTGATTGATAAATGGAAAGGCAGGATCCATGAACAAGAAAGTAATGATAGGTATGAGCGGAGGCGTTGACAGCTCAGTTGCAGCCGCTATCCTAAAAAAAGAAGGATATGCAGTAACCGGTGTGACAATGAAAATATGGCACGAACAGCCAGGGAACGATCTGCCAGAGGGTGGCTGCTGTTCTCTATCGGCAGTGGAGGATGCCCGACGTGTAGCATTTCAACTGGACATACCCTATTATGTACTCAATTTCCAGGATATTTTTGAAGACAAGGTTGTTCGATATTTTGTTGATGAATATTCAAAAGGGAGGACACCGAACCCCTGTATTGCCTGCAACCGTTATGTTAAATTCGATGCATTACTGAAAAAGGCTGTTTCAATGGGAATTGATCGTATTGCAACGGGGCATTATGCAAAAATTGAGAGGGAGGATGCCACCGGGCGGTATCTTTTAAAAAAATCGGTTACACAAAAAAAAGACCAGACCTATGCACTGTATAACAT
>JAAYKJ010000271.1 GCA_012522505.1 Clostridiaceae bacterium | reverse complement strand
CGGTTTGTGATAATGTCTCATTGTACCACATGTGATTATGTCCCACCCAAAAATATAGTATAATGAAACCTTCATGTCATAATGTGAAGGGTGGTTACAATTGAGAAAGGTCGAATTAACAATGGAATAAAATGGAGCCCATTTAACCATAGTTAGCCTAAACAGGCGGCCTGATTATGAGTCAGGCCGCCTGTTATAGCTTTTGGGAGTTTCCCGGTCAGAAGATGAACCCTTTGTCCGCGGCATTTGTGTCGCATCTTCTCAAACGATGCCTCGATGCCTAAAAGGAATGTTCACGATAACTTATTTTTTGTTACTGATAGCGGCCTGTGCGGCAGCCAGCCTGGCAATCGGAACACGGAACGGCGAGCAGGATACATATTGAAGCCCTACGTTATGACAGAATTCGATAGAAGACGGGTCTCCTCCATGCTCTCCGCAGATACCCAGTTTGATATCAGGCCTGGTTTCCCTGCCCTTTTCAACAGCAATCTTAACCAGTGCTCCGACACCGACCTGATCCAGTCTTGCAAATGGGTCGAACTCGTAAATCTTCTTGTTATAGTATTCCTCCAGGAATGTTCCAGCATCATCACGGCTGAACCCAAAGGTCATCTGTGTCATGTCATTGGTTCCGAAAGAGAAGAATTCGGCTTCGGTGGCAATCGCATCCGCTGTGATTGCTGCCCTTGGGATTTCAATCATCGTACCAACCATATATTTGAGTGAAACACCAGCCTCTTCAATGATCTTATCCGCTGTGTCAACAACAATGCTCTTGATATATTTTAATTCCTTCACATCGCCAACCAGTGGGATCATGATCTCGGGAATAACGCTCATACCAGCCTTGTTCACATTGATTGCCGCTTCAATAATCGCTCTGGTCTGCATTTCGGCAATCTCTGGATAGGATACTGCCAAGCGGCAGCCCCTGTGACCCATCATCGGGTTAAACTCATGCAGTTCGGCTATAATTCCTTTCAACTCATCACTGGTTAAGCCTAATTCCTTCGCAATAACGGTAATGTCTCCATCTTCCTGTGGCAGGAACTCATGTAGCGGCGGATCGAGGAAACGAATTGTAACCGGAAGACCTTTCATTTCTTTGAACAGGCCTTCAAAGTCCGCACGCTGCATTGGGAGCAGTTTGCTTAATGCCTTCTTACGCTGTTCGACAGTGCGGGAAACAATCATTTCACGCATAGGACCAATCCTGTCGCTTTCAAAGAACATATGCTCTGTACGGCACAATCCGATGCCTTCAGCGCCAAAATTCATGGCTTGGGCAGCATCAGCGGGTGTATCGGCATTTGCTCTTATTTTAAGTGTACGGAACTCGTCAGCCCACTGCATCAGTGTACTGAAATATCCGGTCATTTCAGGCCGAACGGTAGGCAATTGTTCGCCATATATGTTCCCTGTGGTTCCATCCAGAGAAATCCAGTCTCCTTCGTTATAGCGCTTACCGTTTTTATCAATAAAATATTTTTGCTCCTCATAAATCCTTATTTCTCCGCAACCTGCAACACAACAGGTGCCCATACCACGTGCAACCACTGCGGCATGAGATGTCATTCCTCCGCGGCCTGTCAGGATGCCCTGGGATACATGCATACCTTCAATATCTTCCGGGGAAGTTTCCTGACGTACAAGGATCACCTGTTTATTTCCCTTTTCTACCGCAGCAACTGCATCTTCTGCAGTAAAGTAAACCTTGCCTGTTGCGGCACCGGGAGAAGCTGGCAGCCCCTTTGCGATCACTGTTGCAGCCTTCATTGCCTTTTGTTCAAACTGTGGATGCAAAAGAGCATCAAGCTGCTTCGGATCTACCTTCAAAACAGCCTCCTCTTTTGAAATCATACCCTCATTCACCAAATCAACTGCTATTTTCAGTGCAGCAGCCGCAGTTCTTTTTCCGTTTCTGGTCTGGAGCATGAACAGCTTCCCGCGTTCGATGGTAAACTCCATATCTTGCATATCACGATAATGGTTTTCCAATTTATTGGAAGTTTCGACAAACTGCTGATAAACTGCAGGATTGGTTTCTTGCAGATGATCAATTGACAGTGGTGTGCGAATACCAGCAACAACATCCTCTCCCTGTGCGTTCATGAGGAATTCACCGAAAAGCTTCTTTTCTCCTGTAGCTGGGTTTCTCGAGAAAGCAACCCCAGTGCCGGAGTCTTCTCCCATATTTCCATAAACCATTTCCTGAACGTTTACAGCCGTACCCCAATCATAAGGGATATCATTCATCCTTCTGTAGGTAATGGCTCTGGGGTTATCCCAGGATTTGAAAACCGCCTTGACAGCTTCCATCAACTGCACTCTGGGTTCCTGCGGGAAGGGTTGACCTTGTTCCTTCTGGTACAGTTCCTTGAACTGTTCGACCAACCTTTTCAAATCATCAGCATCAAGATCTGTATCTCCAGCGACGCCTTTCTGCTCTTTCATGGCATCCATAATCTCATCAAATTTCGCTTTTTTAATTTCCATGACCACATCGGAAAACATAGTAATGAAACGTCTGTAACTATCATATGCAAACCGCGGATTGTTGGTAAGCTTAGCCAGTCCTTCAACAACCGTATCATTCAATCCCAGATTAAGAATGGTGTCCATCATACCCGGCATGGATGCTCTGGAACCAGAACGGACCGAAACTAGAAACGGGTTTTGTGGGTCCCCGAATTTTTTACCCACTTCCTCTTCCAATTTCGTAAGGCATTCATAGATTTCATCCTCAATCTCTTTTGCTATCACCTGTCCGTCCTCATAATAGCGGGTACAGGCTTCGGTGGTAATCGTAAACCCTTGCGGTACAGGCAGACCAAGGCCGGTCATTTCCGCAAGATTGGCTCCTTTCCCGCCAAGCAGGTTCCGCATCGATGCATTGCCTTCCTTAAAAAAATAAACATATTTTTTTGCCATAGTTTATTATCCTCCTATATTTTTTCTATGGTATACAATTGTTACACCATGTCTTAACCCTACAATAATATAATGGGCGCTTGCGCTGATTAAAATTCCATCGTACTAAAGATCAAACTTCCCGTTGAAATAACCAGTGAGTTCTGATATCGGAATGCGAACCTGCTCCATAGTATCTCTTTCCCGGATGGTCACTTGTTGATCCTCCAGAGAATCAAAATCAAAAGTAACACAGTACGGTGTACCGATTTCATCCTGGCGTCTGTAACGTTTGCCGATACTGGCTGTCTCATCGTATTCGCAGGGATAATGACGGATGAGGTTCTCATAAACCTTAAATGCTTCCTCGCCAAGTTTCTTCGACAGGGGCAGTACTGCAATTTTTACCGGAGCCAGTGCTGGATGGAAACGTAGCACGGTACGCACATCACCCTTATCAACCTCTTCTTCGTCATACGCTTCACAGAGCAGCGCAAGAGCAAATCTGTCCGCGCCTAAAGAAGGCTCGACTACATATGGAACATATTTTTCACCCGTAGTCGGATCATAGTAAGTGAGATCCTCCTTTGCGTGTTCCATATGCTGCTTCAGATCAAAATCGGTTCTATTGGCAATACCCCAAAGCTCTCCCCATCCGAACGGAAATTTGTACTCGATATCGGTTGTAGCAACGCTGTAATGGCTTAGCTCGGCTTTTGTGTGATCCCGCATCTTCAAGTTTTCTTCCTTGATGTTCAGCGACAATAGGAAATTTTTACAGAAGTCCTTCCAGTACAAGAACCATTCCATATCCTTGCCTGGTTCACAGAAAAACTCCAGCTCCATCTGCTCAAACTCTCGTGTTCTGAAGATAAAATTACCCGGTGTGATTTCATTTCGGAAGGATTTTCCGATTTGCCCGATACCAAAGGGGATCTTTTTGCGGGTGGTTCTTTGAACGTTCTTAAAGTTTACAAAAATACCCTGCGCTGTTTCAGGCCTTAAATAAATTTCATTTTGGGATTCCTCGGTAACACCCTGAAAGGTTTTAAACATCAGGTTGAACTTGCGGATAGGTGTAAAGTCACCGCTACCGCATTTCGGACAGCTAATATTGTTATCCTTAATGTATTGGGTCAGTTCTTCGTTGCTGAGACCATCAACAATCACATTGATATCCCGCTCTTTATTCCAGTTTTCGATCATAGTATCTGCGCGGTGTCGGGACTTACATTGTCGGCAATCGATTAACGGATCCGAAAACCCACCTACATGCCCGGAAGCTACCCACACCATCGGGTTCATGAGTATGGCGGAATCTAACCCCACATTATATGGGTTTTCCTGAATAAACTTTTTCCACCAGAGCCTTTTAACATTGTTTTTAAATTCAACACCTAAAGGGCCATAGTCCCAAGTATTCGCCAAACCATCATAGATATCTGAACCCTGAAATATGAAGCCTCTGTTTTTTGCCAATGCAACAATCTTTTCCATGGTTTTTTCAAAAGCCATTTGATATTTTCCTCCCGGTTTACTTCTAAAATCTTTTTTCTACTAGTGGATTGTCAGGTATTCGTGGTGTCGCGTTTGATTTGACGATACTGCACTTTTCCCTCATAAATCTCTTGAATGGCAATACTCACATCTTTATCTGATTTTGGTTCAGCCATAGGCTGTGCCCCTGCTGTAAGCATACGTGCCCTTTTCGCTGTAGCATTAACCAATGTATACCGATTATCCACCTTCTTTAAAAGTTCTTTTATCGACGGTTGTATCATCATTATCCATCAACTCCTCTTTATTGTCGTTTTTTATTTTCCAGAGATTTGTGTAAGTTTATTTCTTTCCACGCAAATGATTTCAAGAAACCTGTCTGCTGCTTTTTTTACAGTATCATTCAAAATAATATGATCGAACTGGGACGAGTGCATTAATTCGTTTTGTGCGCGATGCATCCTTCTTTCAATGATATCTGGCGGTTCTGTACCTCTTTTTGTAATCCGTTTCCTTAACTCATCAAGGGTCGGAGGTTTTATAAACACTGTTACGCATTTCGGATACTGCTTTTTAATATTTTGGGCACCCTCCACATCGATCTCCAAAAGAACAATTTTACCTTTCTCCAGTTCTTTTTCAACGTAATCTTTGGGGGTACCGTAATAATTTCCGCAATATTCCACCCATTCAAGAAGGTTGTTGTTCCGGATCATCTCCTCGAACTGTTCCCTTGATACAAAGAAGTAATTCACGCCATCGATTTCCCCTGGTCTTGGCTTGCGGGATGTAGCAGAAACGGAAAAAACAACTTCTCTGTTTTTTTCGCGAACAAGTGATACAACTGTCCCTTTCCCCACACCTGCAGGACCTGAAACAACAATCAGCAGACCCGAACTCATTATCAATCCTCCTGCTCCATTTCACCCATGACAACCGGTTCCGTTCCCTTATCGCTAAGCCTGTGCGCAACGGTTTCGGGCTGAACAGCTGAGAGAACAATATGATCGCTGTCTGTAACAATAACAGCTCGCGTCCTTCTGCCATAGGTTGCATCAATCAGCATACCCCGATCACGTGCTTCCTGAATGATCCTTTTAATCGGTGCCGATTCCGGACTAACAATGGCGATTATCCGACTGGCAGAAACAATATTCCCGAACCCAACATTGATTAGCTTCATTTTAGTATCCTCCAAGTATTGGTTATGGCACATCAGGTTGTCGTAGACCTATGTACAGCCTATTCTATATTTTGTATCTGTTCCCTCATCTTTTCAATCTCACTCTTCAGTTCCACCACATTCCTTGTGATATCCAGATCATTGGCTTTTGATCCAATTGTATTTACTTCCCGGTTCATTTCTTGGAGCAGAAAATCCAGCTTTTTACCGACAGGACCACCCATGTTCAGTATTTCCCGGAATTGATCGAGATGGCTTTTTAGTCGGACCAGCTCTTCATTGATACTGGCTTTGTCGGCAAAGATGGCTACTTCCATGGCCATACGCATCTCATCCACCGAGTGGTTATCCAACAACTCATGAATTCGTGCCGTAAGCTTATCCTTGTATTCAGACACTACATCTGGTGAACGTTCCAGGATTTTCAGACGGTAACTTTCAATGGAACCGCAGATGCTTAGAAGGCTTTTCTTGAGCTTTTCTCCTTCCGATTCCCTCATGGAGATCAGTGTATCAACAGCATGATTCGCAGCGTTTTCCAAAACGCCCCAAACGGTTTCGCTATCCTCTTCTTTTTTCTGTACATGAAGAATTTCAGGAAATCTTGCCAGTGAGGAAGCCGAAATATCGTCCCTTATGCCAAGGCTTTGAGCAATTTCACCCATTGCTTCATAATAGGCGCGTGCAAGGCCTTTATCCAGAATCACTTCCTTTGATCCTTCACCTATATTTTCCCAGGTAATAAACACATCAATTTTACCCCGGGAAACCCGTGAGGTAATCAAAGAGCGGAGCTTATCCTCAAAGCAGCTCAAATGCCTTGGAAGACGGATATAAACATCACAGTACCTGTGATTCACGCTTTTCATTTCTATGCTCAGTCGAATTTCTTCATTCTGATATTCATGATGACCATAACCGGTCATGCTTTTAATCATTTTTCTGACCCTCCAGAAATCTTCGCACCGTTAACCTGTGTGCAAAAATTTTATACTTATGAAAAAATGCACATCTGTTATGAACAGATGCACTGTTCCCAACCTGTACGCATGGGAACGGGGTTGGCTGGTGCTGATTGAAGTAAAGATAGAACAGGATGGTAATTTCAGTTTGTGTAAAATCTAATCATTCAACCATTACATTCTTGATGGCCTGATATACTCTTGATTTCTCAAAGGGTTTGATAACAAAATCCTTTGCACCCATTTTAATTGCATCAAGGACCATAGATTGCTGCCCCATCGCTGAAACCATAATAATACGAGTTTTGGGACTGACCTTTAATATTTCGGGAACAGCTTGAATTCCATCGAGTTCAGGCATGGTAATATCAAGAGTCATAATATCGGGCTGGTGTTGTGCCGCTGCTTCTATCGCCTCCTGGCCATTTGAACCTTCCTCTAATACTTTATATCCTTCAACCTGTTCAATCATTTTCCTGATAATGGTCCGCATAAATACTGCATCGTCTACGATTACAAAAGAGATTTCCTTCATTTAGTCCATTCACCCATTTCATGCATTACAACAGATAAAACAGCAATTGCTGCTGTTTCGGTCCGTAATATTCTTTTGCCAAGGCTTACCGGAGATATATGGTACTCTTCCGCAATCCGAATTTCCTCACCGGAAAAACCACCTTCAGGTCCGATAAAAATGCCCGCCATGTTGACACAATCTATATTATAACATTTAAATAAATCTTTCAAACATTTTTTTCCCTCGTTTTCATAGCAAAAAACACCGATATGGTTACGTTCACTTTTTACCTGTTCAGACCATAACTCCAGCGCATTCCTGTATAACAGAGGTGCTTTTACTTCCGGTATTGTAACCCTGCCACATTGCTTGCAAGCTTCCCGTGAAATTCGGTTCCATCTTTGCAACTTCACTTCAATGTTCTTATCTTTGAACTGCATGACGGAATTTTGTGTGATAACAGGTACAATCTGAGTCACACCAAGTTCAACGGACTTTTGAATGATCCAATCCATTTTATCCATTTTGGGAACCCCCTGGAACAGAATGACCTTTTTCCCTGGTTCGGTTCCCGGATCATATGTTCTGATGATTTCGCCCTGTACCCTGTTTTTATCGATGGAAGTTAATTTTATCTCATGTTCAAGACCAGAGCCGTCAAACCCAACAAAAGTAGCGCCAACCTTTAATCGCAAAACCTGTAGCATATGCCTTGCATCGTCTTGGGCTACCGTTATTCTTCCATCTTGAGTACTGTCACGTTCGATTAAAAATCTGTGCATAACTGCATAGCCACCCATTCACCTTCATTGAGTTCCCTGATAAGCCTATACCCCTGTTTGGCTGCCTCGTCCAGAACCTCCTGTTTCCTTTCACGAATAATACCGGATAACAGTATATTGGTACCTGGACAGCAGTATTCTTTCAGCTCGGGGAGTAATAACAGGATCACATCGGCGATAATGTTCATGATAACAAGTTCAAATTTCTGACCCTTGAGGCTTTTCAGTTCACCCTGCCGGACACATACCCGGTCTGCCACATGGTTTTTTTCTATGTTCTCTTCAGCTGTTTTGCAGGCTGCATCATCTATGTCCACACAAATAACCTTCCGGGCACCAAGTTTAGCTGCAATAATTCCCAATATGCCAGTGCCACAGCCAAGATCGAGCACCCGTTCCTGCTCATTCACCAAATCATCGAGTAAAACGGCACACATGCGCGTTGTCTCATGCATTCCTGTTCCAAAGGCCATCCCTGGATCCAGTTCAATGACAATTTGGTCGTCCTCGGCGATAACATCTTCCCAGGTAGGCTTAATGATCACTCTTTTTGATATGAAAAAAGTTCGGTAATGCTTTTTCCAGCTATCTTTCCATTCCGAGTCATCCCTGAGACGAAGCTGAATGTTATTCGGAGGGTTTTCCATAGCATGCAAAAAATCTCTTTGCAGTTCGGCTTTTAGTGTTTCGGCATCACGATCAGCCTGAAAATATGCTTTCACAATGGTTTTATTTCCATAACAATCAATTAAACCATCGTCAGCAAAGTCCAAATAACGGTTCCCTTCGAGGACACGTCTGAAGTCCTCTGGATCAATGATTTCCAAACCCTGAATTCCCTTCTCCATAAGAAGCTGGGACAGGATTTCCATGTTTTCAGGCTCAACTTCAATCGATACTTCCAGCCACTTCACATCATTTCTCCTTCTTTCAGATCACAGTTTGATCTCGGTTGCAGGGTTATTCCCAGCACGTTACTGAAACAAGTTCTTTACTTTTTCAAAGAAGTTTTTCCGCTGCACAAACACATCATCTCCGCTTACTTCTGCAAATTGACTTAGTATTTCCTTCTGTTTGGAAGAGAGCTTCGTCGGGACCTCCACATTTACCTTAACATACAGATCTCCTTTGGAATTGGATCGTAAATGCTTAATTCCCTTGTTTCTCAAACGGAAAACTGTGCCTGTCTGTGTCCCTTCCGGAATGGAGTATTTGATGGTTCCCTCCAGCGTCGGGATGTCCAATTCTGCCCCCAAGGCCGCCTGGGTAAAGGTAATCGGCACTTCACAGATAATATTATACCCTTCTCTCGAAAATATTGGATGGGGTTTCACCCGGATGGTGACATATAGATCTCCTGACGGGCCACCTTTGGTGCCAGGCTCGCCTTCACCTCTCAGGGAAATGGTCTGATTGTCGTCAATACCCGCGGGAATATCGATATTTAACTTGACATTCTTCTGTACTCTTCCGGAACCGCGGCATTCTTCACAAGGATGTGGTATCAACGTTCCTTGACCTTGACAAACATCACACGCCCGCATATTGACCATCTGCCCAAATGGTGTGGCCTGCGCATATCTGACCTGTCCGGTACCATTACAGTGCTTGCAGGTCTGTGGGGAGGTACCGGGTTTCGCACCCGTGCCGCTGCAAACATGGCAGGACTGCATCCTGTTCACACGAAACTCTTTTGAAACGCCGAAGGCTGCTTCATTGAAAGTAATCTCCATCGCATACCTTAAATCAGCACCCCGCGTCGGCCCTGATCTCTGCCTGGAACTTCGCCCAAAAGGAGAACCGCCAAAGAAACTTTCGAATATGTCCCCAAAGCCAAAGTCAAACCCACCAAATCCGCTGAAATCAAACCCAGCGCCATTCATTCCTGCATGTCCAAACCTATCATACTGTTGTCTTTTCTGTGGATCACTGAGCACCGCATAGGCTTCGCTGATTTCTTTAAACTTTGCTTCTGCTTCTTTATTATCGGGATTTATGTCCGGATGATATTGCTTGGCAAGCTTTCGGTAGGCCTTCTTCAAATCAGCCTCGCTGGCGTTGCGATCTACTCCGAGCACTTCATAATAATCTCTTTTTTCCGGCAAATTTACCTACCCCCACAATTGATATCTTTCAATAACCAACCGATTATAGCACACTTCATGTTCGTCTTCAACCAAACCTCCAAGGGATTCGCGCCAAGAACGACCAGCATTACTGTTCACACTCGTTCCTTGGCTGCTTATAACAACGAGTCAAAGGGAAACCTTTGACTCGTTGCGCAATCAACATACAATACAGTTAAATGCTGTTTCCAACAGGTTGAGTGCTGCTGTAACAAACAGGAGACATCGCGTTATTTCATGAAACCTCTATTTGTTGTCATCGTCGTCGACAACCTTGTAGTCTGCATCGTATACATCATCCTGGCCAGCCCCGCCAGCATTCGGACCTGCTGCGTTCGGATCAAACCCTCCGGGGCCTGCGGCACCTGGATTTTGCTGGTACATCTTTTGTGAAACCGCATAAAATGCCTGGGATAATTTTTCCGATGCCGCTTTTATGGCTTCTGTGTCATCACCCTTGACGACTTCCTTCAGATGATTCAGCTCAGTTTCAATATTCGCTTTATCTTCAGCAGATACCTTGTCACCTAAATCTTTTAAGGTCTTCTCTGTCTGGTAGATCAGAGAATCTGCCTGGTTTCTCGCTTCTATGGATTCTTTCTTCTGCTTGTCTTCTGCTGCGAACTTTTCTGCTTCTTTAACGGCTTTGTCAATTTCATCATCGGACAAGTTCGAGGTAGCGGTGATGGTTACCTTCTGTTCGTTTCCAGTTCCAAGATCCTTGGCTGAAACATGTACGATACCATTGGCATCGATATCAAACGCAACTTCAATCTGGGGAACTCCTCTGGGTGCCGGTGGAATACCGGTAAGTTGGAAGTTTCCAATAAGCTTGTTGTTCGCAGCCATTTCCCGTTCACCCTGAAATACACGAATGTCCACACTGGTCTGTCCGTCTGCAGCGGTTGAGAACACCTGGCTCTTCTTCGTCGGAATGGTTGTATTACGCTCAATCAATTTTGTAAACACACCACCCAGGGTTTCAATACCAAGAGACAGCGGCGTAACATCCAGCAATAGCAGATCCTTCACTTCTCCGGACAAGACACCAGCCTGAATAGCCGCACCAACGGCAACACATTCATCGGGGTTAATACCTTTGAAGGGCTCTTTGCCCAAATATTTCTTCACAGCCTCCTGAACCGCAGGAATTCTTGTAGAACCACCTACCAAAAGGATCTTGTCGATGGAGGAGGGATCCAGTTCCGAATCAGCCAATGCTTTTCGGGTTGGTTCCATGGTTTTCTCCACCAGGTCAGCGGTCAGTTCGTCGAATTTTGCCCTTGTCAGTGTCATGTCAAGGTGCTTGGGGCCGGATGCATCTGCCGTTATAAACGGGAGGTTGATGTTTGTTGTCGCAACACCGGACAATTCGATTTTTGCCTTTTCCGCAGCTTCCTTCAGCCTTTGGGCGGCCATTTTGTCATTTCTCAGGTCGATTCCGTTGTCACGCTTAAATTCATTGGCAAGCCAGTCAATTACCCTCTGGTCGAAATCATCTCCACCCAGGCGGTTATTCCCACTGGTAGCCAATACTTCGAACACACCATCACCGATCTCCAGAATGGATACGTCGAAGGTTCCGCCGCCAAGGTCGAATACCAAAATCTTCTGATCATTCTCTTTATCCAGACCATAAGCCAATGCAGCAGCTGTTGGCTCATTGATAATGCGCAATACTTCAAGCCCAGCTATTTTTCCCGCATCTTTTGTTGCTTGCCGCTGTGCATCCGAGAAATAGGCCGGGACAGTAATCACTGCCTGAGTTACCGTTTCACCAAGATAACTTTCTGCATCGGTTTTCAGTTTTTGCAGAACCATCGCAGATATTTCCTGGGGTGTGAATTGTTTTGCGTCAATATCTACCTTTTTGTTAGAGCCCATATCCCGTTTAATTGAGATGACGGTTCTTTCAGGATTTGTAACAGCCTGACGCTTTGCCACTTGCCCCACAAGCCGGTCACCGGTTTTTGAAAAGGCTACAACGGAAGGAGTTGTCCTATTCCCTTCGGGATTAGGTATAACAACCGGTTCTCCACCTTCCATCACAGCAACACATGAATTGGTCGTACCCAAATCTATTCCTATTACTTTTGCCATATTACTCACTCCTAATTCTATATTTAAGGTCAAAGAATGCATTAATAAATTTTTTGCTTAATTCGTGTATTATACGCTCATATCCACAATACGCTTCCCAGATGTTAAGGTCTGCAGGCCTGGAGTTTCATAGCATTGCTAGTTTGCCACCTTCACAACCGAATGACGGATGACGATTTCATCCTTGTAAATATATCCTTTCTGAAACTCCTCCACAATTTCATTCTCGCCACAGGAGTCATCCTGAACATGCATGACAGCCTCGTGGATATTCGGATTAAATTCCTTGCCAATCGTTTCGATATATTGAATATCCAAGTTGGACAGAACATCTATAAACTGCCTGTGAATTAACTGGACACCATCTCGTATTCCCTGATCGCTATCTACGGAAGCCTCCAGCGCTCGTTCAACATTGTCCAGTACAGGAATAAAGGCAGCTGCGACGTCGGCCACAGAGATGTCATAAAGTTTTTCCTTTTCTTTTACAGTCCTTTTCTTATAATTGTCGAATTCAGCTGCCAAACGTTGTATTTGTTCTTTCAGCTCTTTAATTTCTGCTTCCTTCTTCTCAATCTGGTCTTCTTGCTGAACAATGTCTTCTTTTTTCTCTTCCGTTTCAGTTGGTTGCTGATCGGGCTGTTCATTCATCAGTTCTTTTTCTTGTTTCTTCCCAGCCATTTTATGACTCATTTGGTTTCATCCTTCCATTATTTACTCAAAAGCTAACGCTTCTTTTGCGTGACTGCTGAAATCCAGCCGTTTAGTACAATAACCAGTCTACGAATTTAATATATCTCATTCATCACTGAGTATTCTCAGGATTTCATCATTCACTAATTTTTGAATGTATCGCATTGCCGATACCACCTTTGCATACGACATTCGTGTCGGGCCAATGATCCCAAAGGCCCCAACATCCGTGTTTCTCAGCTGGTAAGCTGCAGTTACGAGGCTACAGTCGTGCATCGTTTCCACCTCGTTTTCCTTACCAATTTGGACATTCAGGTCATGTTTTTTCATTGCTGATTTCATCATCGCTTTGATGACATCCTGATCATTAAACAGCTCCAACACTTCTCTGACCTTCAAAAGGTCACTGAACTCAGGATGATTCAGTAAATTCATTGTACCTTTCATGATCAGCTCGGACTGTTCGATTCCATGCATACACTGGCTTAGCCCTTCAAGGACTGATATGGCTGTTTCAGAAGCCACACCGGTTTCCAGAACAATGTCTTCGACTTCAGGCAGCTGTATGTTTTCGATCACAAGACCATTCAGCTTATCATGAAGATAGTTGGAAAGTCTCAGCAAAATATCCGGGGAGGTTTCGGAATTCAGCCGAACAACTTTGTTATTTACAATACCTCCACTGCTGACTACCACTACCAGAGCTTTTTTATCATCTACCGGTACTATCTGAACCGTCTTCAACATCACCTTATTCAAATTCGGTGATGTGGCAATGGCAGTATATCCGGTCACCATAGAAATAATATTGGAAGCACGACTGACCAATGCATTAATTTCATTCATCTTTGATTCCATCGCACTTCTTATCTGTTGAATTTCCTCTATCGCCAGCGTGTGAGCCTGCATCAGATGATCTACATAAAAGCGGTATCCTTTATCTGATGGAACTCTTCCCGCAGAAGTATGGGGTTGCGAAATATACCCCATTTCCTCCAGATCAGCCATTTCATTGCGAATCGTCGCAGAGCTGAGCCCAAGCTCATACTTTTTGGAAATCGTTCTGGAACCCACGGGCTGTGCTGTTTGTACATAATCATCAATCAGTGTTTTCAGAATCTGCATCTTACGCTCATTCAATTCGTCATCCCAGAACACAACCTCACCTCCAGAAGGCACAGTCATCAATATCATCTGTCTATGCAGGCTGCTGCGATAGAAACTCAACGTTGTTCTTTGTTAGCACTCTACCATGTCGAGTGCTAAAACCTACTATAAAAATACCACCCTGCTTATTATTTGTCAAGAGGGTGGTTTCTATTTCAGCGATCGTTTCCTTAATTGGTTACTGTTCACACCCATATACTTGAGATACAGATGTGCATAACGGAAACTACCCACACATCCTTCAACCTCAAGGGCTAAAAATAAAGTCCTGACAGCATTTGATAGACTACGCGGGCAGGATTATTGTTACCTTACAGCCATCATCAACAACTTCATACTCCAATCGTCCATTCAGTTTTTCAATTTTGTTCCGGAGCGCTTCAAGCTTGTGTTGATTATTCAGAATATCGGGGGCTTTGCTGTTGGATATTTCTATCATAACCGAATCTTCCTTATTATAAGCAACAACTTCAATATTGCCAAGCTTTCCCCTCTTACCCGCAGGTTCCGGAACAAAGCTTGATAGCATACACCCCATAATTTCTGCAAGAGGCACCGTCAATTCATCAGCAACTTCCTTGCTCAATTCAGTATTTTCGCCGATGATTGAAAACGCGACGTGAAGCCCGGCATCTTCTATCATTGCCCTGACTGCGCGGCTAAGCTTCTGAAAGGATTGTTTCAGGGTTACCATGCTCAGTTCACGAATAATTCTATGTATATCCAGTACCATATTCTCAGCCCGTTTTAATCCGGTAGAGAAAGCATTATCGCTGCCAAACAATAAAACAGATTCATGCTGCAGATTGTTTTGTATGGAGGTCAGTTTCATAAGAATGCCTAAAATTTCATCCAACTGCTTGATGGGAATATGTACGAGCTGCTCACTGCTTTCATTTCTAATTTTTTGCGCACGGATGGCTTTTATGAGTTCACCCGCTTCAACCTTTTTTTCCCGTACAGCGATTTCTCCGAACTTCATCTTCTGATAGATGCTGCTCTGTTTTTGCAGCACATCATCGACATCCTGCTTTGCGATAGCTCCTTCTTCAACCAGGATCTCCCCGATCTTATTTTCAGGGGACCGTACGGGTTGTTTGACTTCAAGCATGATTTCATCCCGCAGTTGCTGAATGTTCAGAAGATGTTGCTCCACTTCGCCCTGAAACTTGGTTTCATGTACAAGAGGGACTTGATTGCAGATTTTCCGAAGAAAAAGGACGGACTGCAGTATCGCATTGATGGTGTTCCTTGTGGCAGATAGATTGAATTTTCGGCATTTTTCGATCAGGCTTTCGGTTTGTTCGGTAATTTGAGTAGCCAAATTATCCTCCAAAAATCCCGATAAGCCCCTGACCGCATGAAAATTGGAATATACTGCGTTTAAATAAGCCGTATTGTCTGGTTCAACCTCAAGATTCACCAGTTCAAGCTCAATTGAATCAAGAGTTACAAGGATTTCCTGTATAAAGTCATCCTTGTAACTTTCCTTGATGTATTCAAGGCCGATATTGGACTCTTTCCGCTGGATTTTTTCCTTTGACTCCATCATAATATCCTTTCCGACGCTATACTTCATTTATCCAGTAAACGCAACGATCCGGCTGCTTTTCAACAAACCTGGGCTACGAAACAGGATAAACTGAAACTCCGCCTTTTATTTAATCCGCCACAAAACGGCAATGACCTGAAATCACAGAAACTCCATCCAAACCTGATTTGCGTAATCCAGCCCAATCGTGGTCAGTCGCAGCATATCCCCATCAAAGTAAAGAAGGTTCCTCTTCTCCATCCGTTCGATTGCAGCTCTGTGCCTGTCCAGGGCTTCCGGACCGAATTCCTGTTCCAGTTCAAGCATTGAAACTCCATCGATAATCCTTAACCCCAAAATTAGCCTTTCGGAAAGCTTTTCTTCCGGGTCAATTTTCTCACTTGATATCATTGGAGAAACATTAGCCTTTATCTTTTGGATATAAAGCGCAGGATTGGTTATGTTGGCCGTCCTTTCATCCCGAATGAACGAATGCGCTGCAGCTCCAACCCCAATGTAGGGTTTTCCGGTCCAATATTTCAGGTTATGTCTGCATTCAAAACCCGGCTTTGAAAAATTGGAGATCTCATAATGATGAAAGCCGAACTTTTTTAGTGTCTCTATAGCCTGGTAATACATTTCTCTTTCCAATGATTCATCCACATATGGTAATTCCCCCTTTTTTTGCAGTTTAAACCACGGTGTATCTTTTTCTATCTGCAAACTATAGGCTGATATGTGGTGTATCTTTGTTTGTAAAAGCAAATCCAGTGTTTCCAGCCAATCCTCAAGACTTTGACCAGGAACCCCAAACAGTATATCGGCATTTAGATTATGAAAGCCATACTTGTCCAATATCTCAATGCTCTCCACGAACATTTTTCTTGTATGAATACGGCCCATCAATTGCAGCAAGCGATCCTGGGCAGCTTGCAGGCCAAGGCTGATGCGGTTGAAACCCAGTTCTCTCCATGCAGCAGCTTTTTCCCGATGGACGGTTCCAGGATTGGCTTCAAGTGTAATTTCCGCGTCTTCTGACAGGCGAAACCTTTGCATAAGCGTATTTACAATGCGGGAGAGAATTGGAACAGGAAGCAGCGACGGTGTACCTCCACCGAAGAAAACCGTCTGAACGGAAATGTTCCCGTATTCTGAGGCGATTCTTTCAATTTCAAGGCAAACAGCTTCCCCATACGAGTGAAAAATCCCTTCTAACCCAGGGTATGAAGGGAAATCACAGTAATTACACTTTTTGGTGCAAAAGGGTATATGAATATATACGCCAACAGGATCCATTTCCAACTCTCCGTTTTCATCTTCACAACGGTCTGACAACCGGCGGTAATCCATTGCAGTCTTACGTATCCAGCTTCAGCACACTCATAAAGGCTTCCTGGGGTAATTCAACATTACCGACATGCCGCATCCGTTTTTTGCCTTCCTTTTGTTTTTCAAGCAACTTTTTCTTACGGGTGATGTCCCCGCCATAACATTTGGCCAAAACATCTTTCCGATATGCCCGTACAGTCTCCCTGGCAATTATCTTTGTGCCAATACAAGCCTGAATCGGGATTTCAAACATTTGCCGGGGGATTGTATCTTTCAGCTTCTCTGCCATTCTCCTGCCCCTGGAGTATGCTTTGCTTTCATGGACAATGAAGGACAAGGCGTCCACAAGCTCTCCATTCAACCGTATATCCAGCTTCACCAGTTCAGATTTCTTATATCCCTTCAGTTCATAGTCAAAAGAAGCATAACCTTTTGAACGTGATTTCAGCGCATCGAAAAAATCATAGATGATCTCGTTCAGGGGCATATCATAGGCTAATACGGCACGGTTGCTTTCAATGTATTCCATACCGATATATTCACCCCGACGCTCCTGGCAAAGTTCCATGATTGACCCTACATATTCGGGCGGTGTCATGATCGAAGCCTTCACCAATGGTTCTTCCATCATCTCGATTGTGGAAATATCGGGAAGGTTTGCAGGGTTGTCTATCTGCAACACTTCACCGTCGGTTTTGATAACCCTGTAAATAACACTTGGTGCGGTTGTAACAAGATCCAGATTGAATTCCCGCTCCAGGCGTTCCTGAATTATTTCCATATGCAAAAGACCTAAAAACCCACATCGGAACCCAAACCCCAAAGCAGCTGAGGTTTCAGCTTCGAAGAGAAGCGAAGCATCATTCAACTGCAGTTTTTCCAAGGCATCCCGTAAATCCGTATACTTTGCACCATCTGCTGGGTAAATGCCGCAAAACACCATAGGTACCGCCTTTTTGTACCCGGGAAGCGGTGCTTTCGCAGGGTTTGAAGCCAGCGTGATCGTGTCGCCAACCTGGGTGTCCTGCACATTTTTTATGCTGGCGCAGATAAAACCTACGTCTCCGGAAATGAGCGTTTCTGCAGGAATAAGCCCTCCGGGCCTGAAGTATCCGACCTCGGTTACAATAAACTTCTTCTTCGTATTCATCATCAGGATTTCCTGCCCGGCCCGGACACTTCCTTCCATGATACGGACATGGGTTATAACCCCTTTATAATTGTCATACAGGGAATCAAAAATAAGCGCCCGCAACGGAGCCTCTTCATCCCCGGTAGGCGGAGGAATTACCTTGACGATATTTTCAAGCACCGATTCAATATTAACCCCGTTTTTTGCTGAGATCAGAGGCGCTTCGCTGCAATCCAGCCCAATAACATCCTCAACTTCCTGTTTTATCTCGTCTGGTCTTGCCCCAGGCAGATCAATTTTATTGATGACAGGCAGAATTTCAAGGTTGTGTTCCAGTGCCAGGTATACGTTACCCAGTGTCTGTGCTTCAATACCCTGTGATGCATCCACAACCAGGACAGCACCTTCACAGGCAGCAATGCTTCTGGAAACCTCATAATTGAAATCCACATGACCTGGTGTATCAATGAGGTTCAGGATATACTCGTTACCATCCTGCGCGCGATAAATCAACCGTGCAGCCTGGGCTTTGATGGTTATTCCGCGTTCGCGTTCCAGATCCATGGTATCCAAAACCTGTTCTTCCATCTCACGGGCAGTCAGAACACCGGTTTTCTCCAGCAATCTGTCAGCCAGTGTAGATTTGCCATGATCAATATGGGCTATAATACAAAAATTTCGAATTCTCTTTTGTCGTGTATCTGGCATATAATCCCCCACAATAAAATATTGTTTCTGGTTTCTTACTGTCAAACAACAGGGCATGTACATCTATCGACGAAATACCACTCTGACTCTATTTTGAAATTATACCACAGGGTTTCGTTCGTTGTATAGTACGGATAAAACACTTACCCCTAATTCATTCCAAGCATTGTATCAATAAAGATGCCATAACCCCGGGTGGGATCATTGACAAGGACATGGGTAACTGCTCCTATCAAACGGCCATCCTGAATGATCGGACTGCCGGACATCCCCTGAATAATACCCCCGGTTTCATTTAGAAGGCGGGGATCGGTTATTTTCAGAATCATGCTCTTCGGACCGGATAGGTTTTTCCTTGCCACCTTCTGGATCTCCACCTGAAACTCCTCAATATGCTCACCATGTATATTGGATAGGATCAGTGCCGGACCTTCGCGGATAACGCTTCTTGTTCCCACCGGATACCTTCTGCCCTGTAATTCGTCGATGGCACTTTTCTTGATCTGCCCAAATACCCCGAATGCGGTATTCCAGAAAATATCCCCAATCACCTCCGGGCTTTCAAGAAAATCACCCTGTAGTTCTCCAGGCATCCCCTGCATTCCTTTTTTTATCGCATATACAGAGGATTTTAACAGTTCGCCGCTTTCAACCGGCATCATGATTCCAGTATCGATATCGGTTATCCCATGACCCAATGCACCAAACTTTCCGGTTTCCTGCTCAATATAGGTCAGTGTTCCGATTCCGGCTGTACTATCCCTCACCCATATCCCCAAACGGTACCTTCCATCTTCAACACACTCAACAGGTTTGGCTTTGGCTTCCAGAATCCGGTTGTCGTGAATGAACCTTATCTCCACTTCCCGATCCCCAGCCTCTTCCACGATTCTGGTCAGGTCGGTTATACTTTCCACCGTTTTCCTGTTGGCTTCTATAATGAAATCACCTGGCTCAATCCCTGTATCTTTAACCGGAATAATCTCTCTTCCATCGGGAGTCAGAACCCCGGATACTCCCACCACCAGAATCCCTTTGATATATAGCTTTATTCCTACAGTATTCCCGCACACAAGCAGTTCTCTTGCGGGAATGGCATTCACTTCAATATCTTTTATCGGAACAATACCGAAAAGTCTGAGATGGATTTTATTGGAGCCATGCTGGAAGCATTCCAACACATATGGCATTTTCAGTCCAGTTCGCTCCCTGCTGTCGAGTTTTTCCACACGAATGCCACTGGTGCCAGACGAAAGGTGTAACTGAAATGGAGAGAAAAACTCAATGCGATATTCCTCTCCAACCAGAACAGTCATTTGGTTTGGTGTAAAGGCAACAAGGGACAGATATAGAGTAATAATGATTATAATAACGAGAAAGCTTAGCCGAAATAAAGAATTCCCTGTCTTGAAGTTCATTTTCCACGCTCCAGTCACGATGTTCGGTAGTAAAACGCTTATCTCTCTGAATCTTTCAAAGCGTTCATGCTACATCCATGATGTGGCAACACTCCCGTAGGGGTATGCAGCATTCCGGGCTTTCCTGTAACAGCAGGATATGCTTACGGCTGGACAGAATGCCTGCAGCTGACTATTTAATCGAATGCCCGCCAAATCGGAAATCATTCGATATATACGGGTGTTCTTAAGTTAACCTGAGCGAGAAAAAATTATTCGGGAATAAAAATAAAAAAGAGGAGTAAGTAGCTTTCAACCCAGCCAATTTATGATATCCATGGTGTCTTTAAAACATGCGGACTTAAGAAAATCGTCGGAATATTTGTCTGAACACAGCATCGGATGTCGACTGCAACATAAAATTCCATTCTGAATATACACGGCTTTTGAGATCGCCTCATTCCCCCATAAAAACCAATACAGGTCCGGTTTCTTCATGGATATGTATTGCAACAGTTTTATGGAAAACGCATGCCATATCTGTCTGTGGCTATTCGGTTTATGCAGTTCACAGGTCAAATAGGTGTTCAGGAACAACACGCCCTGGTTCTCCAGAGAGTCAAACAGCTTAGGTGGCGGAAGGATCGGAAAGGATCCGTCCTTTATTTCGGATAGGATCCGGGAAAATTTATAGATATCCTCATAGCAGGTAATGCCTTTATATGTCTTGTGGATCAGGCGGACGATGTTTTTCAGTGAAACCTGTCTGAAAGGCTGATCCCATGACTGAAGCCCACCAACTTCAAAAGATCTTCCCGTTGCTACGTTTGGTTGATAATATACATCCTGACCAATGATGCATACTTTCACTTTATTCAGATCACAGGTAAGGAATCGAAGTATTTTATCCCGGTGTGGAGTATAATTCGAACCGATTTGTTTTCCAATTGAACCAAGCATTTCGATCATCTCATCGGTTAGAAAATCATTCCAAGAAGGGGATGTGTTTATCTGCAATAACATATCTGTTCTCCTTTTGGTTTAGTTTTTTGTTCTCTTATCTGGTAATGTTGGTTATTTTATCATATAATAGCATTAAGTCAGGAATAACAACTGAATGTTTCTTTTATTATTACCCACCTGAGAAGGGGTGCAAAATGATTAAGGTTCTATTGGTCGATGATACGAAGCTATTTCGGGAAGCGATCAGAAATATTCTGGAGCATGATGAAGATATTCATGTTGTCGCATGCGCATCAGACGGCAATGAAGCAATTGAATGCTGTGATCGCTATTTGCCCGACATTGTTCTAATGGACATTATCATGCCAGTGAAAGATGGCGTTGAAAGCACCCGCCTGATCAAGGAAAAATACGGATGGATAAAAATAATCATGTTAACGGCGTCCAGTGATAACGAAAATATTCGCAATGCCATGAAAAACGGCGCTGATGGCTATGTTCTGAAGGATGTGAACCCAACTGAACTGATCCTTACCATAAAAAGTGCAATGTCCGGCCTGAGTATTATCGATCAGAACATTTATCAGAAAATGGTGCATCAGTTTTCAGAAATCAATCGGGAAAGCACACTCCCAGATGTCCATTTTACCGAACGGGAAACAGAGATAATCAAGCTGATCGGTCAGGGTAAGAGGAATAAGGAAATTGCAGATATTCTTTTTCTTACCCAGGGACGCGTGAAAAACATCATCACCGATATTATGCAAAAACTCGGCTGCAACGATCGGGTCCAGATCGCTATCTATGCGGTAAGGAAAAAACTTGTATAATCCGAACCCTTCAGGACTTCAGTTTCTTCAACTGCTTGATCTGATCCCGGAGTGTCGCTGCTCTTTCAAATTCAAGCTCTTTGGCCGCGGTCTTCATTTCAGCAGTCAGCTTTTCTATCAGTTGTTCAACAGGCAAACCTTCCAAAGTTTCATCCCGGTCATCAACCTTGAATTCCGCACCTTCTTCTGCTGCCTTTAATGTTTCAATGGCCGCATGGATCGATTTCTGTATTGTCTTTGGCGTTATTCCCCTCGCTTCGTTGTATTCCAGTTGCAAATGCCTACGGCGATTCGTTTCACTGATCGCAGCCTCCATGGATCGTGTGATGTGATCGGCATACATGATCACCTTGCCGTTAACATTCCTGGCCGCTCTGCCAATGGTCTGTATCAGCGAAGTCTCGGATCTCAGGAAGCCTTCCTTATCAGCATCCAGGATCGCCACCAGAGATACTTCAGGTAAATCCAGACCTTCCCTGAGCAGATTGATGCCCACCAATACATCAAAAACTCCCAACCTCAGTTCCCGTATGCTCTCCATACGTTCCATGGTCTCTACGTCCGAATGCAGATAGCGAACCTTAATGCCCACTTCTCCAAGGTATTGTGTCAGATCTTCTGCCATTCTCTTTGTCAGGGTCGTAACGAGAACACGCTCTTTGCGCGCAACCCGTATTCGAATCTCCTCCATCAGATCATCGATCTGGCCCTGAATCGGTTTTACCAGCACTTCTGGATCCAGCAATCCCGTTGGGCGGATGATTTGCTCCACAACGATCTTCGATCTTTCCCGCTCATATTTTCCGGGTGTGGCACTGACATAGATGGCTTGTTTCACCCTTTGTTCAAACTCTGAAAACATCAGTGGCCGGTTGTCATAGGCCGAAGGCAGCCGAAATCCGTATTCCACCAGAGACTCCTTTCGGGAACGGTCCCCATTGTACATCGCCCCGATCTGAGGCACGGTCACATGGGATTCATCGATAACAACGAGATAGTCCTTCGGAAAATAATCCATCAGGGTAAAGGGAGCGCTACCGGGATTCCTTCCGCTGATATGCCTGGAATAGTTTTCTATACCGGAACAGAAACCAACTTCACGCATCATCTCCAGATCATACCGGGTCCTTTGCTCCAGACGCTGTGCTTCCAACAGCTTACCTTGTTCCCTGAAATATTTCAGCCGCTGCTCAAGCTCGGCTTCAATCGTGTATACGGCACGTTTCATTTTCTCCCTTGTGGTGGCATAGTGGGAAGCTGGGAATATAGCGATATACGTCCTTGTTCCGATGATTTCTCCTGTCAGAGGATCCACTTCGGTAATCCGTTCAATCTCATCTCCAAAAAACTCAACCCGAAGAATTGCTCCGGAAGACGCTGACGGAAAAATGTCCAGCACATCTCCTTTTACTCGGAAGGTGCCCCTTTTGAAATCGATTTGATTTCGGGTATACTGTATATCCACCAGCCTTTTGATCACTTCATCCCTGTCCTTCTGCATTCCAGGCCTCAAGGAAACCATAAGCTCGGTATAATCCTCCGGATCGCCCAGACCATAAATACAGGATACGCTGGCAACGATGATAACATCTCTTCGTTCAAACAGTGCGGCAGTGGCCGAATGTCTAAGGTTATCGATTTCATCGTTAATGGACGAGTCCTTTTCAATATAAGTATCGGTGGAAGGAACATAGGCTTCTGGCTGATAGTAATCGTAATAGCTGACGAAGTATTCAACGGCGTTATCAGGGAAAAACTCCCGAAACTCGGAGCATAACTGTGCCGCCAGTGTTTTGTTGTGGGCTATGACAAGAGTGGGCTTTTGAACCTTTTCTATTACATTTGCAATCGTAAAGGTCTTACCCGAACCGGTAACCCCCAGAAGGGTCTGATGCCGATTTGCCCTGTTAATGGAATCGACCAGGGACGCTATGGCTTCAGGCTGATCTCCTGAAGGGCGGTAGTCTGATTTTATTTTGAACTCGGGCATATCAATTTCTCCTGCTTGCAATAAATAAAAAGACCATACATACCAAAGCATGTACAGTCTGTTGCCTTGCAATAATAATTATTTTAATAGCAATGTCAAAATAATGGAGGTAAAAAGGAACAAAATTGCTGCGACGCTTGTGTATTTACCCAGCTTGGCATCAATTGTGCGACCTTTGTGTTTTCCAAAAAATGTTTCAGCCCCTCCGGCGATAGCCCCGCTGATTCCAGCTGAACGTCCCGATTGCAACAGAACAATCGCAATAATAGAAACAGAAACGATTATATGCAGAATATTGATAACGATATTCATTCCAAAACCTCCATAATAACATCAATATGTTTTAAACCAGTATTAATTATTTTAACATAAACCCTACGGTAACACAAGTACAAATTTAAAATGAAGCGTTTCCGTTATGCACGTTACTGTTCAGAGGTATCTGATGAGAGAGGTAGATGTGCAATAATAGGAAACATTGGCGTAATGCACATCTATCTCTCAACTATATTGGGTGTGAACAGGCACAGCTAAAGTTCCCTTAGGAAGGAAAGCTTGCAGTATTTCTTTTCTAACCGATCCGCCATATACTTGTCAACCACTTTGATGAAATTCTTTAATGCCTCTTCAGACAATTCGAAGTCAAATGCTTCACGAATACCTGACAAAGTCACATAAATCAATGCCTTCGCTGAACCAGGATCGATTTCGAGGGAACTTTTGCTCTTGCTTCTGCATTGCTCACAAATCAATCCACAACCATCAAAGCTGAAACAAATATCTTCGATTTGCTTTGTCCCACATCGGCAGCATCCAGCCAGAAAAGGCGTATATCCTATGAGTTGCAGCAGCTTCAGTGAAAAAACACGAATGATCAATTCAGGGTTCCGTTTTTCATTTGACAAGGCATGCATGGCATGAAGTAAAAGCTTCAGCGGTTCTCTCGCAGGTTGATTTTCAAAGGTTGTATCCTGAATCAACTCAAGCATATGGGCAGCATACGCAAGAAGGGTCAGATCCTGCCTAAGCTCATAAAAAGAATATGCAATGTCACAGGAATTAAGTATATATGTATTTTTACCTTTGTATAAAACCCAATCGCAATAAGATAACACCTGGGTTCCGGCAGAATACCGGTTCCCACTGCGACGCACACCTTTCGCAGAAACCGATATTTTGCCCATCTCATCCGTGACCACCGTCAGTATCTTATCGTAATCTCCTACGGCTATTTCCCGGACGACCATTCCTCTCGCTTTGATATACGCCATTGTTCACCATCCAGTGCAGTTTCTGTTCCTGCTTCGGTCAGGAAATCAGGCTTTTTCACATCTCTGTATTGCATAAAATATTCAATATTTCCGGTTTTTTCGAACATCTGCCACATGATATTCTTCAACATATTATCCCCCTCATTCCTATTGTTTCTTCCTATATTTTTTGCAATCCAGACTGATTTATGTATACCAATTAGAACCATATCAAGGGCATTAAATACAGTGAAGAAAACAAACCGTTGAAGGCAGATGTTGTTCCATGCCGGGAAATCCGGCAATGAGTTTAAGGGTGATACAGTTTTTTCGTCTGATACTGTGGTTCACAGGTTATATTGATTCCAAGCTTTTGAAAGATTTTTTCATCTACTCTGGACAATATAACTGTAGAATGAGCCTCACATCCAGATAGTTTTGACTATTGCTGCATTGCAAGCGCAGCTGTGGGGTTGGTGGCTGCACAGATTGACAGAGCGATAAGGATTTCATCGGTATGCAGACGCGGATTACGATTCCCCATGTGCTTTGTTTTCAAAACCTGTATGGGTTCAATCACGATGGGTGAGATCAAGTGAATGTCATGATGAATCCCGCCCAATTCTTTCAACGCATTGAGTAAAAGCGCGGCTGATGCTCCCAACAATGATGTCGTCTTTCCAGTCACAATTCTTCCGTCATTCAACTGCATCGCAACTGCCGGACCATCGGTTTGCTGTGCACGGGCTATGGCAGCTTCAACAACAGGACGGTTGCTGGTTGTAATTTCCAGTTGTTTCAGCAGAAGCTCCAGCCGATAGACTTCAGCCCGTTCAGACAGCCCCTGACGCAGCAGACACTGGGTGTTAAAGTATCTGCGAATGATTTCCTGTTTGGAGGCTTCACATACGATCCCGTCATCGGTGATACAGTATCCTACCATGTTAACACCCATGTCCGTCGGGCTTTTATAGGGTGATTGCCCGGCAATTTTATGAAATATATCGTTCAACACAGGAAAAATTTCAATGTCCCTGTTGTAATTGACCGCAGTTTCGCCATAAGCCTCCAAGTGGAAAGGATCGATCATGTTGACATCATTCAAGTCTGTTGTGGCCGCTTCGTAAGCAAGGTTGACAGGATGCTTCAGCGGCAGGTTCCAAATGGGAAATGTTTCAAATTTCGCATACCCGGCCTTAACTCCGCGTTTGTACTCATGGTACAGCTGTGACAGGCAGGTTGCCATTTTCCCGCTTGCAGGCCCGGGGGCTGTTATGATGATCAGGGAACGGGTGGTTTCAATATAGTCGTTCTTTCCATATCCGTCATCGCTGACAATCAGAGGAATATTGGACGGATAATTCTGAATGGGATAATGCCTGAACACCTTGATCCCAAGATTTTCAAGCCGTTTCTGGAACAGATCGGCTGTCGCTTGTGAGCGGTAGTGTGTAATAACAATACTTCCAACATAAAGTCCAATATCACGAAAAGCATCGATCAGACGCAACACATCCAAATCATATGTAATTCCCAAATCTCCCCGGAGTTTGTTCTTTTCAATATCATCTGCATTTATGGCGATAACGATTTCGGCCTGCTCCTTCAGCTCTAGAAGCATTTTCACCTTGCTGTCCGGTTTGAAGCCGGGAAGCACTCTGGAGGCATGATAATCATCAAACAGCTTTCCGCCGAATTCCAAATACAGCTTTCCGCCAAAGTATGCGATCCTCTCAAGAATTTTTTGCGATTGCAGACGCAGGTATTTGTCATTGTCAAAACCAATTTTGCTCATATCTCTTCTCCCATAACAGTATTATCTCAATAATGTAACCTTGTTAATATATCCCAGGGCACGCCGTTTCCTGCAAATAAACAAGCGTCTCACATGTGGAGACGCTCACTATACAGGGTGCCCTTCTAAGTATACCATTCGAGCTTACCCCATGACAAGGGGAGAAACAGGCGTCATAAAATATCACTTTATTTGGTTACTGTTCACACCCATATACTTGAGATATAGATGCTTCTGAACAGGAACTTTATTTGTATCCCAGCTCGCTCAGCATAAAATCACTGTTACGCCAGTCTTCTTTCGTTTTCACCCATAATTTCAAAAATACTTTGGTGCCCAGCAAGTTTTCGGAATCACGCCTGGCCAGTGTGCCTATTCTTTTAAGCATATCCCCATTTTTTCCTATGATAATGCCTTTATGGCTCTTCTTTTCACAATATATATTTGCATGGATTTCCAGAAGCTGCTTCCCGTCACTCTCCTTGAAATAGATAACTTCAACTCCTACACCATGCGGGATCTCTTCGCTTATCAGATGCAGGATTTTTTCCCGGATGATTTCTTGAACCAATACCTTTTCGGGCTGATCGGTTAACATATCCTCTGGAAAAAATGGTTCTCCCTCAGGTAGAAGCTTTATAATTTCATCCATAACCAGTTCCTTTGTCTGTGGAAGGAGCGCACTGACAGGGATGATCTGCACAAAATCCATTGCCTGGCTATATGCTTCGATCAGAGGAAGAAGACTGGGTTTTTCCACAAGATCAACCTTGTTTATCAGCAACAGAACCGGCGTTTCAACCTTTTTCAGGTCCTCTATTATTCTTGCATCCCCCGGTCCAATGGTTTTATCCTTTGCTTCCACCAAGTAGAGGATAGCATCCACTTCCCGAAGTGTTGACATCGCGGATTTTACCATATAATCTCCCAACTTGTTCTTGGGACGGTGCAGCCCTGGGGTATCCATAAAAACAATCTGGCAGTCATCCGTTGTTACAATGGTCTTGATCGTGTTTCGAGTCGTCTGTGGTTTGTCTGACATGATTGCGATCTTTTCCCCGGTTAGTAAATTCAGCAGGGTCGACTTTCCAACATTGGGTCTGCCAATGATGGCAACAAAGCCTGAACGAAAACCCATATCAACCATCCTTTCCGACCGACTCGCCCGCTTTTTCCAAATCTGTCCTTGTAAAAGCATGCGGTAGAATATCGGTCATACTGTATTCTTTATATTCTCCATTTTTGTTGCTGCAAATCAGACTGATTTCTGGTATTCCAAACTCTGCAATAACCTGGCGGCAAATACCACAGGGGAAGGTTAAGGTATTGCTGTCGCTGGTAATCGCGATGGCACTGATTTTTGTTTCACCCTCAGATACCGCCTTCACGACAGCTGTCCGCTCTGCACAAATCGACGCCCCATAAGAGGCATTCTCTACATTACAGCCAGTAAATATTCTCCCATCAGATGTCAAAACTGCAGCTCCGACGTGAAAACCGGAGTAAGGTACATATGCAAACTTCTTTGCTTCAAGAGCTTTTTTCACCAAGAAATCCCACTTCATAATTTCCTCCATTCTTCTTCGGGCCCGGCCTTAGGGCGCATTTGGCAAAACCAATATTTGTTTGCAATTGTATTGTAATATAAAGAGTACGAAGAAACAATGGTAGTGTAGAAAACGCTTTATAACTAGTTTTTCTCTTGGCATCAAATTTTTGGCATGATATAATAACCTAACCCGTTACCGAAATCGGAGATTTCGAAAAATAACAAGGGTTTTATGCGGAGGTGCCACATGCAAGAGATAAGAATAGTGGAATACAGCCATTCCCTCGCGGAGAAGGTTGCAGACATGTGGAACAAGAGTGCAGAAGGCTGGAACGGCATGAATACCAGCAGAACAGCTGAAAAGATTATTAGTGAACACAGCAATGCCTATCACCTGAATGTATTCCTGGCCATAAACAGCCAGGATGAAGTCATCGGATACTGCAGTCTGGATAAATATACCCAGGATGAAGGTGCACTCTATATCAATACGTTGAATGTACGCCCAGATTACCATGGAAAAAAAGTCGGTAAAATGCTTGTCCTGGCGTGCGTGAAAAGAACAATGGAGCTTGATTGGCCACGGCTGGATTTGTATACCTGGCCGGGCAACACAAAGGCAGTTCCCCTGTATAAAAAGTGCGGTTTCTTCTGGGAAAAACGCGAAGATACCACACATTTGATGAATTACATGCCCTCCGTATTGAAAACCGAAGCCATTCAGGATTTCTTCAGTGAAGCAGACTGGTATGAAGACTCAAAAAGAGAGATCGAAGTCAAACCCGATGGTAGAAAGGAAAACGGATTTGATTACTTTGAATACAATTGGGAGCATTCCGGGAAAAACCTTCGTGTCGAATTTGAACGGACCGGCAGGGGCATGCGGCTGATTGAAACCGATGATTACCTGATCTCCGCTGTGATAGAAAACCATGAGTTGGTATTCGGCAGGGATTACAGCATCACCTACAGCATCATCAATAAAACCGGGAGACCGCTGAAGGTGGAGCTATATGGCAGGAATGATAAAAACATCACTTATTCGCTGCAGCATTCGGCAGAGGTTACCGATACCGAATCCATTACAGGCCGGTTTCACCTGGGTGAAGTAACCGAAGATCAAAAGCCTGGCCGCACCCATCCGGGTGTAGTAACCGAGGTTTTCATTAACGGGCGCAAGGCGGTTTTCAAAACAGGCGTACTTCCGGTATATCCTGCCAGCATTACGCTGCACGTGCCCGGACATCAATGCTATCTGAATAAGGAAGCTCTTTGCATTCTGGATTTGGAAAACAAATTCAGGGAAACTGCGGTTTTTGCCTTCTCACTACAGGACAGGCATGGAATTCATTTCCTTGAACCAACGCATTCCATCTCTTTGAAACCTGGAGAGAGAACTACAGTTGATATCCCCTATATTCTCAACCAGTACCTGTTCTATTCGGAAGTTCTCAACGTAAAGGCCAAACTGGCCGATGGCGCGGTGATCTCCTTCAGCAAGCGTCTCGACAAGGCTTTTCGGGGAAGAAACGGAATCTTATGGGGTGAAAGCGAAGATTTCTGTGAAATTTTCAACGGCCCCTTCATGCTCCATCTGAACAAGCAGGATAACTGGATGTGGTCAAGACGGATATATTCGGACAAATTCAATCCGGTTTGGGTATTTCCAAAGATCGGACACCCTTTCTCTTCAGAGCTGGCGGACAGAAAGGCGGATCATATAGAATGCTCCCGTGATGATGATGCTGCGGTAATGAAGGCTACATACACGCTAAATGATTTCCCCGGGCTCAGGCTTTTTGTCATTACCCGCCTTGAAGCAAGCGGTATCATCAAGCGTTATTACGAGGTCGAAAACCTTTCTGAGACTGAAACCAGTCAGGAGGTATGGTTAAGCGATTCCTTCATTCAACCTCTGTTCCGGGGCGTCCTCCCTTATGAGAACCGATTTGTTCATGTCGGCGCAGATACCGAATGGACATCCTCCTTCTGGGAGAACAGCAAAATCACAGAGAACTGGGTTTTTGCCTGTGGAAAATATACAAACCGAGGGATCTGCTGGGAACCGGATCAGCTTATTAAGTTCGATGACTGGAGCATGTTTTTCGAATTTAACCTTGGTAAAATTCCTTACGGTGGTAAGGTTGCCACCAGTCCTGTAACGTTTGCCATAGGTGTTTTTGACAGGTGGCAAGATTTCAGAGCTTACGCACTCCAACGGGATGTCGTGGAAGTTCCGGAAGCTTGCGGGCATACATCCATTGAAGTTAACGGCGGTAATCCTTTTGTGGGAGATGATTTCGAAGTCACTCTTAACGAATACCGCAATATGGGCAGCAAGCCTGTGCTTTCATTGTCTAAGGGTTCAGGCCGCAACCCGGATATTGTCATGGCTGAGGTTGAAATCGACAGCTTTATCAAGGATGTTCAAACGGCCATATTCCGCAAGGGCAAAAATGACATTCATACCGGAACTGAATCTGTTTCGGGGAAAAAAGTGCTATGGCTGGACAATGGCCTTCTGACAATGAAAGCAAGCCCTGATTTTTATCATGCACTATTTTCATTACAGTATAGCGGAAACGAGTGGTTGGATTCCTCCTTCCCTACCCCCAGTACGAAGTCATGGTGGAATCCATGGTTTGGTGGCATCTGTTTGCATTTTGAAGGGATATCACCGATTTCTATGCTGGAAGAAAGATGCGAAGCTGCTTTTGTTTCCTTAGCGGATGACTGGGGGAATCGTTGGCAGGGAATCAAAGTATCGGTTGCTGTTGAAAAAAACGAACGATATAAAGGGTTGACGTTTGATTTTTATTACCTGACTTTACCAGGTGTTCCCCTGCTTATCAGCTTTTACCGCATTCATCAGAATACAGGCCTCCACATTCCATGGAAATATATTGAATGGTCGCTTTTCTTCAAAGCAGACCCCGATATTTTCAACAATCAGCTGCAACTAATCACAATGGATGGTGACAGGGTGCGCATGAAGGCAGGTAAAAGTCAGAATTATGTCTTAACCGATGAGCCGATTTTGTATCATTCCCCCAACAGAAAAGAGAAGCTGATGGTCTATACCGATATCAACAATCAGTGGCTCGAAGCTGGTACAAATAACAGTCTCTTGATGGGGTTTGCCGGAATACGCCGCGAATTGAAAAATCGGGACGTCATTACTGTTCCGCCTGTATTTCTAATCTTTACAGAGGAATACATGAATGCAGACCTTTTTCGGGATCTGAAAAATATTCGGTTCGATTTTAGGGGAGAGCGCAATGAAGATCATTGATACGCACATTCATTTTTCCAATATTGAAAGCTTTAAGCAAACCGCCGAGGCTATATCTTTTGTCGATTATTCCAAAGCAGGTTTTCTGAAAGAGTTTGGAGAAGCCGGCATCACAGCCGCTATCGGCATGGGCCTGACCGAACAAAGTCCGAATGGTTTTCCCGATAAAGCATCTCCCAATCCAATGCTGTTGGATCTGACCGATATGCCTGAAAGAATGGCCTTGTGTCCCGGAATAAATCCGGTAAGGCTGGAAAGCGGAGGAACCGGGGAATTGGACAGGATCGAAGCTGTCCTTTCCCGGCCTGAAACTGTTGGAATAAAGATATATGCCGGCTACTATCCTTATTATGTTCATGACAGGGTCTATGAACCCGTATATCGTTTGGCAGAGGAGTACCAATTGGCGGTTGTAATCCACGGCGGAGCACTGTATTCGGATCGGTACTTCCTGAAGTATTCTCATCCCCTTGAAGTGGATCAGTTGGCTGTCATGTACCCAAGGCTTCCCATTGTCATCGCGCACATGGGAGAACCTTGGGTAATGGATACAGCAGCCATTATAGGGAAAAACGATCATGTCTATGCCGATCTGTCCGGATTGATTGTGGGCTGTGGACAAAGGATCCTAAAAGCCCAGACCAACAGGCTGGTAATGGATCGCTTCATGCAGGCACTCGTTTATGAAGAAAGATATGATAAACTTCTCTTTGGCTCGGATTGGCCCCTGGCGCCCGTAAAGCCGTACATTGAATTTGTCCGGAATATGATACCCGAGAAATACCATGAGGATGTTTTTTATCACAACGCCATCCGGGTATTCCCGAAGCTGGAAAACTTTTTGGGGAGATAGCGCAAAATCCCGGTTGTTCTTCAGTTCAGATAAACGAGTTCACTGAACGTTGATCCTTAGTTCGCCCTCTTGGGCGTCTATCTCTGCCCTGTTCCCTTCATGGATCTCTCCCGCTATAATTTTTCTTCCCAGTTCGGTTTCAACCACCTTCTGGATAAACCTTTTCAGCGGTCTGGCTCCATATGCAGGTGTATATGCCATGTCAAGAATTTTTTCCTTTGCCCTGTCTGTAATGTCCAGGCTGATGCTCCTGTCTTTCAGCCTTTCGCGCAGTTCATCGATGATAAGATCGATAATGCCATACATTTCCTTCCTGCTCAGTGGCTTGAACAGAATCACGTCATCGACCCGGTTTAGAAACTCAGGCCTGAATTGGACTTTTAGGGCGTCCATGACGGCATTCTTGATTTCTTCTGAAAAATCTCCTCCCTCAGGTGCCGCATCAAGAAGGATCGGGCTTCCAATGTTTGAGGTCATGATCACTACGGTGTTTTTGAAATTCACCGTCCTGCCCTGGCTGTCAGTCAGCCGCCCGTCATCCAGCAATTGTAGCAGGACATGAAAGACATCAGGATGGGCTTTTTCAATCTCATCAAAAAGGATTACCGAATAAGGCTTTCGCCGCACCGCCTCGGTCAGCTGTCCCCCCTCCTCATATCCGACATATCCCGGAGGAGCACCAATAAGCCTTGCAACCGAATGCTTCTCCATGTATTCACTCATATCGATGCGGACCATATTATCCTCGCTGTCGAATAAAGCCTCGGCCAATGCTTTTGCCAGCTCGGTCTTGCCCACACCGGTTGGACCCAAAAAGATAAAAGAACCGATGGGCTTTGACAAGTCCTTCAATCCTGCCCTTGCCCGTATAACAGCATCTGAAATAGCCTTCACAGCTTCATCCTGTCCAATAACCCGCCGATGCAGTATGCTTTCAAGGTTCAACAGTTTTTCCTTTTCCTGTTCCACAAGTTTGGCTACCGGAATACCGGTCCACCTCGCCACAATTTCCGCAATTTCCTGTTCGGTGACTTCTTCCTTCAGAAGCTGTCGCCCCGCTCCGGCCTGACGCTTTTTGTAGTCCTCCATCTGCTTTTCCAGCTCGGGCAAGCGACCATGCTTCAGTTTTGCAAGGTTTTCCAGATCATAGACCCGTTCGGCCTTCTCTATTTCAAGTTTCACTTGCTCAATTTCCTCTTTCAAAGCCTTTTCCTTCTGGATAAAGCTCTTCTCCATCTCCCACTGGGCTTTCATCCCGTCTGCTTCCTGCCTGAGACTGCTGAGTTCCTGTTCGAGCATGTTTCTTCGCTCGATGGTACCTTTATCTTTTTCCTTTCCCAATACTTGCTGCTCGATTTCATACTGCATGATCTTCCGGTTAATTTCGTCCAGCTCATAGGGCATGCTGTCGATCTCCATACGCAGCATCGACGCTGCCTCATCCATCAAATCGATGGCCTTGTCCGGAAGGAAGCGATCGGTTATATACCGGTTGGACAGGACGGCACAGGCGATAATGGCACTGTCCGTGATTCGGACGCCATGGTGGATCTCAAACCGTTCTTTCAGACCCCGTAGAATGGATATGGTGTCTTCCACAATGGGCTGATCGACGAGCACTGTCTGGAACCTTCTTTCCAAAGCAGCATCCTTTTCAATATATTTCCGGTATTCATCCAGTGTTGTGGCGCCGATGCAGTGCAGCTCTCCACGGGCCAGCATGGGCTTCAGGATGTTTCCGGCATCCATGGCGCCTTCGGCCTTACCGGCGCCGACAATGGTATGCAGTTCATCGATGAACAGGATAATACGGCCCTCAGACTGGGTTATTTCCTTGAGCACAGCCTTCAGCCGTTCTTCAAATTCACCGCGGAACTTTGCGCCGGCAATAAGCGCGCCCATATCAAGAGCAAAAACAGTCTTGTCCTTCAGCCCTTCGGGAACGTCTCCCTTCAAAATGCGTTGAGCCAGACCTTCGGCAACAGCTGTCTTTCCTACACCCGGTTCACCTATCAGCACCGGGTTGTTTTTCGTCCTTCTGGAAAGAATACGGATCACCCTGCGGATTTCCTGATCCCTGCCAATTACCGGATCGAGTTTTCCAAGTTGGGCCAGCTCCACCAGATCCCTTCCGTACCGTGTTAGAGCCTCATATCCTTCCTCCGGATTTTTGCTGGTAACCCGTTCATTCTTCCGAATTTTTGTCAACGCCAAAAGCATCTTCTCCCGATCCAGATCATACTTCGTAAACAGTCGGCTTGAAGGTGTATTTCTCTCCCCCAGCATGATCAGGTATAGATGTTCAACACTGACAAACTCATCCTTAAATTGCTTCGCTTCATCTTCGGCTTTCAGCAAGATTTGATTAAAGCGTCTGGAGGCGTAAACCTGGCTGGAATTGCTGCCATAAACAGCGGGCAGCTTATCCAGTTCCCCTTTCAAATCCTTCTTTAGGCTGTGCGTATCAACCCCGCAAAGCTGCAACAGCTTTGGAATCAAACCGTCCTCCTGCTCTAAAAAAGCCATGTGCAGATGCTCACCATCCACCTGCTGATGATCCATCTTGATTGCCAGCTGTTGTGCCTGAACAACTGCTTCCTGTGCTTTATCGGTAAATTTTTCGAAATTCATGTTTTATCCCCTCCTTCGCAACTTCATGACAGCCTGAAAAGGTATTGACGTAAACTACAATACAGTATCTTTCAGCTGTTCATACAGTTTCCTTTGCTCTCCGGTTAAGACCCGCGGGTTCACTATTTTTATCTGCAGCATCAAATCACCCCGGCCTGCATTGGTTTTGCCGTAGCCTTTGCCCGGTATCCTGATTTTCTGATCGCTTTGGATTCCAGCGGGTATTTTTACCTGTATCGCGCCCCCCGGAGCCTGTATCTTCATCTCACCACCAAGCGCGGCAACCCAGGGGTACAGCTCAACCCTTTGGACAAGGTTATTCCCATCCAGCTTGTATTTCCCTTCTTTAAACCGGATGACAATATATAAATCTCCGTTTGGAGCTCCTCCGACACCAGGATGCCCTTGTCCGGATAACTTTACCTTTCCGCCCTCCGGAATTCCCTTGGGGATACGAACAGACAACGTTTTTGTGCCTGATGCAGTCCTTATTGAAAAGGTTTTCTCGCTCCCTTCCAGTCCTTCCTCCGGTGTAATGTACATCTCAGCTTCCATATCTTCGCCGCGCAGACTCCGATGCCCCGATGAAAACCCTGTGTTGAAACCACGGGTCCCGGTGCTGCCTCTGAAAAGATCATCTATATCAATTCCGCCATCACCGAAAAACATGTTGAAAAAGTCACTGAACCCGTTATGGCTGCTTTTAAATTCATATTGACCAAACTGGGACGGATCAAAATCCATACCATTTTGGAAATTCATTGAATGCCCAAAACGGTCATACTTTTTTCTTTTATCCGGGTCTCCCAATACTTCGTAGGCTTCGTTAATCTCTTTAAATCTCTCCTCAGCATTTTTATTGCCGGGGTTTGCGTCGGGGTGATATTTTTTTGCCAGCTTACGGTAGCTTTTTTTGATGGCGTCCTGAGTGGCTGTTTTATCAACACCCAAAACTTTGTAATAATCTAAATACTTCATAGCATCCCTCCGACTTTGACCTTCTTTGACTATTATCTATTATACAAATATTTTCTATAAAAATCAATCCTATATTTTATTTTCAGTAAAAGAAGGGTATTTTATAAATGAATAAGAATATAATGAAAGCACTGTGAACGTTCAACAAGCGATTACCAGTGTAACTTGAACATGTGCACGAGACAAGAGCATTACGGATACAGCAGAAGCCTTGGAGAACGTATGACACAAGAAAACGGAAGATAATTTAGGCGGGAGGCAAATCTATGGCAAAGGAAATGATTGCTCTGATACTGGCTGGAGGAGAAGGAAGTCGACTGGGAGTTTTGACCAGCCTTATCGCCAAACCGGCAGTTTTGTACGGAGGAAAATACCGGATCATTGATTTTTCCCTGAGCAACTGCATAAACTCGGGCATTGACACAGTGGGTGTGCTTACACAATACAGGCCCCTACAATTGAATCATCATATCGGAATCGGGAAACCATGGGACATGGACAGAATGAACGGGGGGGTTACAATTCTCTCGCCGTTTACCAAACAGCAAAAAGGGGAGTGGTATTCAGGTACAGCCGATGCAGTCTATCAAAATATCCACTATGTGGACGAACTTAATCCAAATTATGTGATCATCCTATCCGGCGATCATGTCTATAAAATGGATTATGCACAAATGCTGAATTTTCACAAAAGAAACAACGCGGACGCAACGATATCGGTCATTCATGTTCCTTTGGAAGAAGCTTCCCGGTATGGCATCATGAGCGCGACTGATGACGGAAGGATTTTTGAATTCGAGGAAAAACCAGCGCAAGCTAAAAGTAATCTGGCGTCGATGGGGGTTTACATATTCAAATGGAATGTATTGAAGGAATTTCTGATCTATGATCATCAAAATGAACAATCCGATCATGATTTCGGCAAAAATGTCATCCCGAAACTACTGGCCGATAAGCGAAGCATCTGGGCATATCCCTTTACCGGTTATTGGCGGGATGTGGGAACCATCCAAGCCTATTGGGAATCCAATATGGATCTGATCACCCGGATTCCCCAATTCAACTTGTTTGATCCAGACTGGAAAATCTATACACCCAATCCAGTGAAACCTGCACATTATATCGGCGATACCGGACATGTAACCCGCTCCATTATTGCAGAAGGTTGTATGATCTATGGAAGTATAAAGAATTCCGTGGTTTTTCCCGGGGTGACCATCGAAAAGGATGTTGTTGTTGAAGATTCCATTATCATGTCCAACAGCATCATCAAAGCCGGATCAACGCTGATACGTTCAATCGTCGGGGAGAAAACCGCTGTTGGTGCCAATGTGCAGTCCGGATTTGGGGAGTATGCGGAAAACACCTATAATCCAAAGGTATACCAATCGGGGATAACCGTGATCGGATCCAACTCCTACGTACCTGATAATGCGCGAATTGGCTGCAATGTGGTGCTGGATAACTATTTGATGCCCGAGGATTTCAAAGGGTTGGATATCCCATCGGGCTCAGCGGTTATCAAAGGGGGTGAGATCAATGAATAACACGATGGGCATTATCTTGACCGGTGGAAAGAATAACCGTTTGAAGGAGCTTTCGATGGAGCGTTCCATTTCTGCGGTTCCCTTTGGCGGAAAATACCGCGCGATTGATTTCGCCCTGTCCAATATGATCAATTCGGGCATCCGAAACGTGGGTATCCCAACGCAGTATAATTTCCGCTCCCTTATGGATCACCTGGGATCGGGCAAAGAATGGGACCTGGACAGAAAAACCGATGGACTTTTCATTTTTCCACCATATTTGTCCGAATACGGTACGGGCTGGTATAAAGGTACAGCAGATGCCATGTATGCGAATCTGACGTTCCTGAAGCGCAGTAATGAAGAATTCGTGGTCATCAATCAAGGTTATGCGATTTGCAATATGAACTATACCGATATGCTAAAGCAGCATGTGGACAAGGATGCGGATATCACTGTAGCTTGCCGGCATATGGATGATTTACCCAAAGAGGATCTAATCCTTTTAGGAATTGTGGAGCGGGACAGCGATGAGAAGATCATCGATTTTCAGGAAAAACCCTTAAACCCAAAAAGCAATTTTGCTTCTTTGGGAATCTACATTATCAAACGCAAACTTCTCATATCTCTATTGGAAGACAGCGCCGCTCATGGTTATTTTGAATTTGTAAAGGATATCCTGATACGAAAATTGAATGAACTGCGACTGTATTCATATGAATTCAAAGGATACTGGCGTCCATTAAGCACCATTCAGTTATACTACCGGGCAAACATGGAGCTTTTGGATCCATCCGTCAGGTACGAGTTGTTTGTGAAAAATGGTAAGATTTTTACAAAGGTCAAGGATGAAACCCCTGCAAAATACAACGAAGAGGCGGTTGTGAAAAATTCAATCGTTGCTGATGGGTGTATCATTGAAGGAACAGTGGAAAACAGCATCCTGTTCAGAGGTGTTAGGATCCGCAGGGGCGCAGTTGTCCGTAATAGTATTGTCATGCAGAATGCAGAGGTTTTCGAGAATGCGTCATTGAATAACTGTATTCTGGACAAAAATGTTGCCATCAGCTTTGACAAGCACCTGAACGGAGATCAGAACTGGCCGCTGATTGTCGGCAAAAACGTTCGGGTATAGCAAGCTATGCTTTGCCTTCCATTCGTTTCTGGGATTATAGCCGGATCAGGTCTCTGATCCGGTATTTTTTTTGGTTATATGGTGAACATTTCTCCAGTGTCTATTGACACACCCATTTTTGCAAAACATAATTAAGAAGAGAAAACAATGTGGAAGGTTTATACCATGATCAGAATTTTTACCGCCCTTTATTGTGAAGCTCAGCCCTTTATTCATTTTTTCGGTTTGAAACGACAGATGGATATCCGTCCCTTTCAGGTTTTCTGCGGAAAAGATACCGTTTTGACGGTTACAGGTACAGGCCCGGTTCAAGCAGCTGCAGCTACGGCCTATCAATTTGCTGTTTATCCTCCACAGTTAAGTGATGTCTTAATCAATGTAGGGGTTTGTGGTGCAAAACAGGAAAACATACCGGTGGGAACGCTCTTCCTGTGCAACAAGATTAATGAACATGGAACAAACCGCAGTTTTTATCCAGATATCCTTTTCAGGCACCCATTTCGCGAAGCAGAACTAACCACCTGTTGTGCGATCGTGAACAACAAGCAGGACATTTGCGGTTTACTTGCAGACATGGAAGCGTCGGGGATCTTTCAGGCGGCTGCATTGTTCCTTCAGACGCACCAGATGGTTTTCTTGAAAATTGTATCGGATCATTTGGATGGAAAAAGAATTTCACAGGATATGGTCTCGGAACTGGTAAATACGAATCTGCTACCTATAACCAACTGGATATACCAGATCCATGGTGCGTTTTCGGGTTTTAAGAAGGTGTTAACCGAAAATGAAGAACAGGCAGTTAGGGAATTGTCTGAGAGACTGAAGCTTTCGGTTTCGATGGAAAACCAGCTGATGCGCATGCTGAAATTTTATAATCTACAGCATGGTACCCTTCTTCAGGATTTGAACGTTTACATGGATATAAACCCACCCATTGTCACAACGAAAAATGAAGGGAAAAAATATTTTGAAGCACTTAAGCAGCGATTTACTTAATCCAGCTTTTTCTCATATTTATATTGAAAAAGCAATCCTGGATCATCCGATTACAACAAGGATTCTGTCCCGTTTTCCGATATCCCGCCAGGTGGAAATAGCTCACTACAAGGACGTTTTTTGCAGAAGCCGGCAAAACTACAGTCTTCAGAAGAAATCTCCCTCCCTCATCCTTGCAGAAAAAAAAGAACACTGGCTTTATGAAGGTGCAGCAGTGTGCCAGGACTTTGGATACCGTCATTTTTATTATGCCTCTCTGGCAATGAACTGCATCTATGACTGCGAATACTGTTATTTGCAAGGCATGCACCCTTCAGCTCATATCGTCGTTTTTGTCAACCTGAAGGACTTTTTTTCCGCTGTTGAAAGGGAGCTTAAAAAGCATCCCGTGTATTTGTGCATTTCTTATGATACGGATTTGCTGGCGATGGAAGCGTTTCTGGGATATGTGAAGGAATGGCTATCCTTTGCCGGCCGTCATCCAGAGCTGGTACTGGAAATTAGGACAAAAAGCGCCAACCCAAAAATATTAAATACGCTAAATCCCCAAGAGAATGTTATTCTGGCTTGGACCCTCTCCCCTGACAGCATACGGGAAAAATTTGAGCATCATACACCCTCATTGGAACAAAGGCTCCATTGTATTCAAATCGTCCTGGAAAAAGGATTTCCTGTTCGAATCTGCTTTGACCCGCTACTCTATACAAAAAATTGGGCGTTCCTGTTTCAGGAGCTTGTTGAAACCACATTCCGGATGATTCCTTCCCACCGAATCAAGGATGCAAGCGTCGGTGTATTCCGAATCACCCAGGCTTACCTGAAAAGACTAAGAAAACAAAGGCCGAACTCTGCGGTGGTCCAGTACCCCTTTATAAATGATAGCGGTGTATGCCATTATGGGCACGAGCTGACTGAAAGGATGATTTCATTTGCCTTTGAACAGCTTCGGAAATACCTCCCGGAAGATAAGCTGTTTATCTGGAAGGGATAGTGCAATGCGCGTGAATGCGGTTAACAGACTATAACCTGATAAGCCAAGCTCGTTGAAAGCAACCACAGGAACAGTAAATGGGTGCATACAAGGCTAATTATTGCATGTACACACCCATTATACATCAAACTTCGAATCAAATGATATCGGAAGCACTCATTCCACTTTTGGCAGAGTGGCAAAACCCTTTTCAAGCTCTTCATCGGTAGGAATATAATCCTTCATAGAACCGTCATTGTAGCTCATATAAGCAGACAAATCAAAATATCCCGTACCTGACAATCCAAATATGATGGTCTTCTTTTCGCCGGCTTCCTTGCATTTTTTCGCCTCGTCAATAGCAGCATACAGTGCGTGTGACGACTCGGGTGCAGGAAGAATACCTTCACAGCGTGCAAAAGTTGTTGCAGCTTCAAATGCTTTTGTTTGCGTAACGGTTGCAGCTTCAAGATAACCATCGTCGGACAGCTTGGACAGAATCGGTCTCATTCCGTGATACCGCAGGCCACCAGCATGGCTTGGTGAAGGTATGAAACCTGAGCCCAGCGTATACATTTTCATCAATGGTGTTGTCTTTCCTGTATCGCCAAAGTCATAGGCGTATTTTCCTCGAGTCAATGATGGGCAAGAAGCGGGTTCTATACCGATGAAACGGATGTTGTTCTTCCCAGCGATCCTGTCCCCCATGAAGGGTGCAATCAGACCACCAAAGTTGGATCCACCGCCCATACAACCGATGATCACATCCGGTACAATCCCGTACTTTTCACATGCGACTTTGGTTTCTTCACCGATGATGGACTGGTGTAGCAACACATGATCCAAAACGCTGCCTAGAACATATCGGCAGTTTTCGGTTTTCAGCGCCATCTCGATCGCCTCCGAAATGGCACAACCCAATGACCCGCCCGTACCCGGCATGTCGGCAAGAATTTTCCTGCCTGCTTCGGTTGTATCAGACGGTGAAGGGACTACCTTTCCACCATAGGTTTCAATCACTGCTTTTCGGTATGGCTTTTGTTGAGACGAAATCTTGACCATGTATACCGTCAGGTCAATGCCATAATACGCACAAGCCATAGCCAGAGCTGTACCCCACTGTCCAGCACCGGTTTCGGTGGTCAGCCTGGTAATGCCCTGTTCCTTTGCATAGTATACCTGTGCTGCTGCAGAATTAAGCTTATGAGATCCAGAGGTGTTCGTGCCTTCGAATTTGTAATAGATTTCTGCCGGTGTATCAAGCATATTCTCCAGGTTGTAGGCTCGGATCAATGGTGACGGACGGATCATTTTATAGAAATCCATCAAACCTTGTGGGATCTCGATATATTTATCCTTCGTGTTCATTTCCTGCTGTACCAGTTTGGTACAAAAAACCGGCTTCAGATCGTCTTCAGTGCAAGGTTTCAGCGTTGCAGGATGCAGTGGAGGTGGCGGCAACTCCTTCATGACGGCCTTCAAATTATACCAGTTCTTCGGAAGCTCCTTTTCAGATAAATAAATCTTGTACGGTACTGCTGTCATCATTATCGTTCCTTTCATATATTATTTTTTATCAAATCTCATTATACCCCTTCCTAGTGTGCCCTAAAGGCCACGAATAGAGGAATTGTATATTTAGCCGCGAGGGCTAAAAACACTAATCTGCGGGGGATAAACCAATTTCCACTTCGTTCAGGCTCTTGTGATATGGAACCCTTATGTATCAATTACGCAGGTAAACGAATTCTAAAAAGCAAAAAAGCCCTTGCCCCCAAAATAAGGGACAAAGACTGTTATCTCTGCGGTACCACCCAAATTGCGCATCGCGCCACTTGTTTCATGTACTGACATACACGCTTCATGGATAACGGGTGAAGTTCCCGGCTGGCATACTCTTGAATCATTTCTGCCACGCCCTCATGAGTCCATTCGTCATAGGCTTTAACACCGCAATTCCACCACCTGCGGCTCTCTTTGGGTAAAGCTTGTTATGCTACTACTTTCAGTCAACGGTTTAACATATATGAACATATTTTAACGGATCGATTAGTATTTGTCAATCCTAATCACATTTTTCTTCCGCTCGTAAATTGAAAAGGTTACTGTTCACACCCTATATACTTGAGATATAGGGTGTGAACAGTGACATTTTACCAACAAATAAAACCTCCAGGACCTCTCCCTTTACGGGCGGGGGTCCTGGAGGTTGAGGGGATTAAACAAATTAGCATAGTACAGATCCCTTCGGTTTCCCGAAGGAACCTGAATCAATTCTCACTTATTTACCATAAAACTCGGTAAAATATGCTGTCCGCTCATCAATGATTGTTTTTACATCTACCTTTTCCAATTCGGCCATATATTTGTCGTATGTCGCATCAAACTCGGCTTCTGGACAGGTGATGCATTGAACGGTGTATTCATCTCTTACAATCCCAATATCAGTAATCAAATCCGGTGTTGAGGGTGATGTAAATGTAGTATCATTAACAATTGTCCCGGTAAGGGCATTTACATAGTTATCAATAACATGCTGTTCATATCCAGGGGCTTCTTTTGCTGTACAGGCATTGAAATCATCAACTGTTGCAAAATAACCCTGATTTCCTACAAGAAAGATATCGGTACGAATCCAATCTTTATCCTGGCTGTTATACGTTGAATCTTTGACAACAGGTACACCTTTTTCATCAAAGTTGAAGTGTTCTCCTTCAAAACCATGATACAAAACAAATCCGCCATCTGTGGTACACTGCCAATCCAGATAAGTCATACAAGCTTCAACCTTTTCAGCAGAGGCTGTAAGCGGACAGAAATTGATAAGACCACCCGCGGCATAAGCAGCACTATATTGCTTGCCATCGTTTACATTTTTTAGTGCCGGAAGCGAAACAATATCAGCATCAGGTTCGTTTTCCTGCAAAGTTTTCAATAAGGAACCTCTGAGTACATCAACACTACCGTTTACAGAGTATTCGAAAAATCCAAGTGCACCTGATACAATATAACTCTTAAAGTTGTCCTCTGACAGTGTGTAGTATTCATTATGCATTAAGCCCTCATTATACGCTTTGTTCATGAACCGATAAAACTCACGGTTACCCTTGTCGTAATAATCACCATAGGCATCATCCCTGTCGGTCAGCCCATTGGCAACAGCCGCCTTCATTGGATCATTTGCGATTTGCGAAAAGGCAATCTTCATATTCCACATATTATAAAGGTGGATACCAATTGCATCCGTTCTGCTATCAGGATTATTTTTTACCATTTGATAAATCGCATTATATAATTCATCTGTCGTTTGAGGCAGCGACAGCCCCAATTTATCCAGCCAGTCTTTACGGATAAACAAGTTCGACTTTGCTGTGGTTGCTCGCTTTGCAACAATCCCGTATAACTGCTTATCAGGTTTTCTGCCTATATTCATGACGCTCTCACCAAGATACGCTTTCATGTTCAAAGCTTGGTCAGGGCCATCAATGAATTCAGACAGCTCCCATACTCCACCCTGATTAAAATAATCCTCTGCATGGGCATAAGTATAGGTAAGAGTGAGGTCAGGGGCTGTTCCCGAAGCCATCATGGTCTGCATTTTGGGAACCTCATCCCATCTCGGTACGGGTATGAAATCAACCGTAATTCCCACCTTATTCATTTCCTGATTGACGTATCTTGTCCATTTATTGTCTGTTATTGTAGAGCCCTCTGGTGCATTGCTGCGGTCGAACAATTCGACCGTAATTTTTACATTATTGAAATTTTTGGAACCGTATGTAGTCTGGTATTTGCTGGAGCTTTTTTGAGGAGTATTATCAACGGCCTTTCCAGGGTCCTCCACTCCAACCACCTGCTCAGGTCCGTCACCCTGTGCTTTCGTATTATCACATCCGCATAACCCAAGAAGCAATAAAGAAATAACCAGTAGGGATACGATCATTCTTTTCTTCATAAAAATCCAACCTTCCTTTTTTTGAGTTTTTTAAATATATAAATGTTTTATATATTTCATTGCTCAGCCTTTCAAAGAGCCTAACATCACCCCTTTTACGAAGTACTTCTGTAGCCATGGATAGACGACTAAAATAGGAATTGTTGAGACTGCTACAGTAGCCATTTTCAAAGATTGTGCCATAACCTCGCTGCCAACACCTTCTATATTTCTTCCTGAGGTATTCAGTTCCTCCCCAAACAGCAAACTGCGTAGCCGTAGCTGCAGGGTATATTTATTCGGATCCTGAATGTAAAGTAACGCTTCGAAATAGGAGTTCCAGTAACCTACTGCATAGAATAAAGCCATTGTTGCCAGAATGGGCATTGATAACGGTAGTACGACCTTCATCAAAACCTGCGTTTCAGAAGCGCCGTCGATTGTCGCAGCTTCTTCCAGGCTTTTTGGAAGCTCTCTGAAGAATGTCCGCATAACAATAAAGTTGAACACATTAATTGCCTGCGGAATGAACAGCGCTCCCAGCTTATCATACAACCCCAACCCTTTTACCACCAGAAAGGTAGGAATCATTCCACCACTGAAATACATCGTAAACAGGATCAAACCCGAAAATACCTTTTTCCCGGGAAGGTAATCCCTCGAAAGCGCATATGCTGCGAAGAGGGTGAGTACCAGACTGGTGGCAGTGCCCAACAAAGTAACCACAACAGTCGTTCTCATTGATACCCACATTTGGGTTCTGCCTAAAATCTGTTTATAGGCCGATAGATTGAAATCGATAGGATAAAATGTGACCCTTCCCGAGAGCACCGCATTATAACCACTTAATGAATAAGCAATAACGTTTAGAAAGGGATAGAGACAAACAAATACGATTACTGCCAGGAAGATATATAGTATAATTGTGCCTATTGGTATTTTTCTCATTCTCGAAAAACTTCCGTACATCTCTCATGTTCCCCCTTAAATGATTCCTTCTTCACCGATAGCTTTGGTGAATTTATCTGCAGCCAATAATATGATAATATTAACGATTGACTGAAACAGGCCGATCGCAGTAGCTTCAGCGTATTTTGCATTTTCAATACCCAGACGGTAAACATAGGTGCTGATAACCTGTGAAACCGACATAACCTTATCATTTCCCAGTAGAAGCGGAGCATCCAGACCAATTGTCATCATTCTGGACAGCTGAAGGATTAGCATGACAACCATCACAGATTTAATGGATGGTATCGTGATATAGAACAATCTTTGTAGCTTGGAGGCTCCATCCAAATAAGCTGCCTCATACAGGGTTTCATCTACTCCGGACAATGCAGCCAGGTATATAATCGTGCCCCATCCGATCTCCTTCCAGACATTGCAGATTACATAGGTAAATATCCACCACCCATTGTCACTGAGGAAAGGCACCGGTTCAAACCCAACGGATTTAAGCATCTGGTTAATTGTTCCTCCTTGCTGTGAAAACATGTTCGTTGCGATGCCCGCCACAACCACCCAAGAGATGAAGTGTGGAAGATACAAAATTGATTGTGTCGTTTTTTTATAGCCCTTGTGGCTCACTTCGTTCAGCATTAGAGAAACGATAATGGTCAGAGGAAAATATGCGATCAGGGTTGATAGATTCAATACCAATGTGTTTTTAATGGCCTTCCAGAAATTTTCACTTGAGAAAATTTTCCGGAACACATCAAACCCGCACCAGGGGCTGCCAAATGCCCCCTTAAAGATGTTATAGTCTTTAAAAGCAATGGTAACGCCGTACATAGGTATGTACTTAAATATTACATAGTATGCAATAACTGGAAGCAGCATTAAATAGAGTGTTCTGCAACTCCATACCAGTTTCAGCTTTTTCGGAAGACGCCTTCTTATTACTAAATTATCCATTAGTTCCTCCCTATACTTTGACTGCAAATGTTGGTATTTCAAAGTTGAAACAAACATAGTAAAATAAATTTTCTAAATTAATGTAGAAAACTTCATATGTTTAGTATAATATGTAGGTAGCAAAGCATTAATGGTGTTATTTGACTTTTTCTTTGCGAATTACGACTTTTTTCTTTTTTATCTTTAGAGGGGAGCGCAATGAATATAGAAAAAGAGCTTGATGCATTGAACGAAAACATTCTTTGTAATCACAAAACCATTTCATATCGTGGTAATTTTTTTCATAATCACGACGGGTATGAACTTTTCCTTTTGCTTAATGGGGACTTAACTATTATATTGAACGGGTCGGGATGCATTTGGAGTATGGGAATCTTGTCCTCATAAAGCCATATGATTTTCATCGGCGGGAGATCGTTAGCGGGAGCTCTTATGAAAGAATTGTCATTAATATCAAGGACTCATACATCGACGTACTATCTTCTGAAGAAACCGATCTATCGGCTTGCTTCCATAAGATGACCGAAAATAATAATCATCTTCTAAAGCTGAATGAACAACAGATCGTGGAATTTACACTTACTGCGCAGCGCCTTAGCCAAGAGCTGGAATCATGTGAATATGGAAGTGGCATGCTGGTAGATGCATATATTAAACAGATTCTTATCATGGTCAACCGTATTTTTGAGAAGAAGGATAACAACAGTATCAATAACATCATGCCCTCTCTGGTCTCCAATACTATCGCCTACATAGAAGAAAACATTACTGAAGAGATTACACTTGATCTTTTATCCGATGTTTTCCATCATAATGGAACCTATATCAGCAGATGCTTTAAAAAAATAACGGGTATACCATTACAACAATATATTATTCAGAAAAGAGTAACCCTGGCAAAAAAATACTTGTGTGAAGGGTGCAGCCCAAACAAAGCCTGCTTTTTATCGGGTTTTAACGATTACTCCAATTTTTCAAGGACCTTCTCAAAGCATACTGGTTTTTCCCCAAGGGAATTCCAGTCTCAAAATATGCTCAACCAGGTATAAGTATGTTTCTTGATACGAAATGGCCTGAACCCTTGTTGTAATTTATATGCAAAGGCTTCGATATAAGGAAGATGATTTACGTCTGAAACCGCTTATTGTTTTCTTATCAGTTCCTCCGCAAATGCGTCAAATTTAGCCCTGTTGTTCCGGATCATCTCCCCGGCTTTTTCCCGTAAATATATCAGGTTCTCACTGCTGCCATCGTCGATAAGCCCCTTCCCCTTATCAAGTTCAATATCAAAACGATACAAAGTAACCTGAGGATATTTTTTCAGCATATGGTTCGTACTGATCCTTTGCCCCTCACCAACTGCCGATATTAACGGAACACCAAGCCATGGCGCAATCCAATCAAAAAAGCCCCATCGTCGTATTGATTGCGACTTGTAGTCTTCAATTTGAGTTCCTGTACCCAGCGATAAGATTATGTATTCACAGTCCGTGCACATCTTTCGCGCTTCGGTTAGAGCACTCATGGCTGGATTGATGCAGAATATTCCGCCATCCACAAGGCAATACCGTGTGCATGTGTCGTTCACGTGGCCGATATATGCAGGAGGAAAATAGGTGGGCACCGCTGCAGTTGCCAACGCTGCGTCTGCCATATAAAAATCGGGATCGGTATTTCCCCCGGCATCGGTTGTTCTCTTTTTGATGAATATGGGCTGCATGGATTCCATATCAAAGGCAGGGACCAAAATATTTGTCAATGCGTTTTTTATCGTGCAATTCTTAAAAATATTCTTCAGAACCATAAAAAACGGCTGAGAGCTGTATTTGCTGGTGAATATCTGGCGTATGGTCTTTCTCACCCGATGGCGGTTGTCCGGAAAGACACTGTCTCCAAGAGTTTGGTATAAATCCGGCAGTTGTTGAGGAATCACTCCCCCCTCTTTGTCGTAAATCTCTCCATCAGAGCTGCTGAACAGGGGAACACTTAAAGCAAGTGCAATCAATCCCCCTGTAGACGTTCCCGCCATCAGGTCGAACACCTTGTGAAATGGTTTTATTTGACCCTGGTTCTCAAGCATATCCTTCAGAGTAGCGAGAAAGACCGATGGGATAATCCCGCGGATACCTCCTCCATCAATGGATAGGACTACAAACTTTCTCATGGCAACCTCGAGAACTTATTATACTGTATAATATGATACGATGTTTTTTTTCATGCGAAACCGTTGCACGTTACTGTTCAGAAGTATCTACTTAGAGATAGATGTGCAAAGCAGGAAACTTCAGTGTGATGCAGCTTAGAGATGTATCGGGCGAGGAAATGCAAGCCGACTGTTTGAACAAAAATGCAACATAGTAATATTTAAAAGCATTTTTATATATGGATGGATTTATCCATCATTCATGATACAATAACTTTGAGGAATTATTATGTGAAGAAAGGGAGAAGTGTATATGGCAAGGTATGTGATCAATGCTCTCAACAAAAAAAGTCGTATCAACAAAGAGATTTACGGGCATTTTTCAGAGCATCTGGGGCGGTGCATTTATGAGGGAATCTATGTGGGGGAAAACTCACCCATCCCGAATATCAACGGAATGCGCAAGGATGTGACCGAAGCGCTTAGAAATCTGAAAATTCCGGTATTACGCTGGCCTGGAGGTTGTTTCGCCGATGAATACCATTGGATGGACGGGATTGGCCCGAAGGAAAAAAGAAAGAGAATGGTCAACACGCACTGGGGTGGTGTTGTAGAGGATAACAGCTTTGGAACAGATGAATTTATGGAACTGTGCCGGCAGTTGGAATGCGAACCCTATGTCAACGGAAACCTTGGCAGCGGAACTGTTGAAGAAATGCAGAACTGGGTTGAGTATATGACCTTTGACGGGATCTCTCCCATGGCAGAGTTGCGCAGCAAAAACGGTCATGAAAAACCTTACAGGCTGAAATATTTTGGAATAGGCAATGAAAACTGGGGTTGCGGTGGAAACATGCGCCCTGAATTCTATGCGGACATGTATCGCAGATACCAAACCTATGTGCGAAACTTTGGGGAAAACAAGATCTACCGCATCGCCTGCGGCCCGAATACCGACGATTACGAATGGACCGACACCGTTGTACGTCTGGCGGGCAGGTTTATGGATGCCATTACTCTGCATTACTATACCGTAACGGGACCATCCTGGGAGAACAAGGGTAGTGCTACCCGTTTTTCAGAAGATGAATGGTATATTACCCTTTACAAAACTTTACGAATGGAAGAGCTTGTGACTGGCCATATCGAGATCATGAACCGCCATGATCCGAAGAATCGGATCGGTCTGATTGTTGACGAGTGGGGAACCTGGTTTGATGTTGAGCCAGGCACCAATCCGGGGTTTCTTTATCAGCAGAATACGCTGCGGGATGCCCTTGTAGCCGGGATCAACCTAAATATTTTCAATAAACACAGTGATAGGGTGGTTATGGCCAATATCGCCCAAATGGTTAATGTACTACAGTCTGTCATCCTTACAGAAGGGGATCAAATGATCCTGACACCAACCTACCATGTTTTTGACATGTACAAGGATCACCAGGACGCCACTCTTTTGGAAAGCTACATTGAAACAAGCACAATCGGTTCCAATGGAAACACCGTACCCAATTTGCATGAATCGGTCTCGCTATCTGCTGATGGAAAACTCCATATTACCCTATGCAATCTATCTCTGGAGGAGGATTGCAGGATCGATACCGAGATTGTCGGGTTTAGTCCAAAGAGTGGAAAAGGCCGCCTGTTATCGGGAAATATGGCCGATCACAATACCTTTGAAGCACCCGATAACATCAAACCTTCTGCATTTGATTCTTTTTCATTGACGGGCAAAGGCTTAACAATGGAAATACCGGCCAAGAGTGTGGTTTGCCTTACGTTGGAGCAATAATGAAGCACTTTTGCCGTAATTGTCTCGATCTGGACAGAGAAGTTTTTCAAAAGACCATCGAGGAATATGTACAAAACCTTTCACCGGATGATAAAGCCGGTGAAAGGCTTTATCAAACACGCCTGCAGATCTGCTCTGCGTGTTCGGACTGTCTGGAGGGTCTTTGCCGGGTATGCGGCTGCTTTGTCATGGCAAGAGCTGCCAAAAAGAAGGCCCGTTGCCCCGCGGTCCTTAAGAAGTGGTAAAGCCCAGCTTCTTTATGTGGTTTTTTGCTCTGGGGCAAACCGCAAAGGATTAGATTTTAAGACACTTGACGTTACAAGGTTCAATCCTTCGACAGAATCACATACATCCGGCCACTGCCGATCCGGACAGTCGCCTTGTCTTCGCTGAACTCATTGCTTATTCCAATCCCGGCACCCATCTTCATTGTATAGTTAAATAACGGCCAAACCAGGCCCTCTGTTACAATGCCTTCTACTACCGGTGTGGCAGGCACCAGTGATAATTTATATCCTTCCATTCTTCCAATGGTGATCTTATCCTTGATCAGGTATATCCTGTTTTTATCATCCAGAATAATGCCTCTGACATCTGCGTCCAACAGCTTGTGCAAAAGCTGTACGTTTGAAATGGAATGATCGACGCGTGAGCCGGTAGCACCCATGATGAAAATACGGGTGGCGCCGTGTTCTACCGCATAATTGAGCGCCAGTTCCATATCGGTGTAATCCTTACGAGGGGAGAACCTGACAACCTCAACGCCTTCAGTTTCATAAGCCCTGAGTGTGTCTTGCTCAATAGAATCAAAATCCCCCAGCAACACATGGGGGGTAATATCGGCCTTTTGGAAATACCGGGCACCACCATCAACGCATATCAAAAGCTCGGCCAGGGCAGCCGTCTGCCGCAATAGCTCAACTGATTCCATATTTCCACTGCCCACAACCAAAACATCCATGATTTCCTCCCGGGTACCTGTTCCCTGCGTAAAATGATCCGGATAAACAGGTGAATTTACGCTTTATTCAACGACACGCGTGGTCTGATAGCTTAAAAACTTTTGCGTCTTTGACCATAACCGAACCAAATACTGTCTTATCGATATTCTGATAAATCCTTCATTTCCCGGATAAAACCTGCCGGATCGGGTGCAAGAAAGAATGCAGAGCCCGTTACGATAACGTTTGCACCGGCACTGGTTACTTCTGCAATATTGGCAGTACTAATTCCTCCGTCAATCTGAAGAAGTATATCCGGGTTTTTCAGACGAATCATCCCGCGCAGCTCCCTAATTTTCCCGGTCATCTCAGGAATATAGGATTGCCCGCCGAAACCCGGGTTTACCGTCATTAAAAGGATCATGTCCAAAAGCTCGTAACTATAATCCAGTTCTGAAAGGGACGTGGCCGGATTCAATGCCACACCCGACTTTACACCAGCCTCCCGTATGCAGTTCAGCGTTCTGTTCAGATGCGTGGCTGCTTCAGCGTGAACCGTAATCATATCGGCGCCTGCCCGTATAAAATCCGGAATCAGTTGATCGGGTTTTTCGATCATTAAGTGAACATCCATAAAAAGGTCTGTTTCCCTGCGAAGTGCTTCAACAACAGGCGGTCCGATGGTCAGATTCGGTACAAAATGCCCGTCCATAACATCAACATGAACCCAGTCCCCGCCAGATTGCTTGATTAAATCAAGGGCTTCCTTCAATCTTGAGAAGTCAGCTGACAAAATCGATGGTGCAATAATAATTCTGTTACTACCGATAGCGTTTTTCATAGTTTTCCTTTAACTCCTCATATATTTTCCTGTAACCTTCATACCGGATGTGATGGATTTCGCCGGCCTCGACAGCATTCTTTACGGCACAGTCGGGCTCATTGATATGGCTGCAGCCATTAAACCGGCATTCGCTTTGATATTTTTCAAATTCAGGATACAACCAGCCAAGCCCGTCATGTTCAACACCATCCAGGGAATAGGAACTAAACCCGGGTGTATCAACGACATAACCCTTGCAATCCAGCGGAAGAAGCTGAACATGTCTGGTCGTGTGTCTCCCCCGTTGAATCTTGTCACTGACAGTATTGGTTTCCATAAGCCATTTATCCATGATGATATTCAGTATTGTGGATTTGCCCACACCGGACTGCCCGGCAAAAACGGTACGAAAACCCCTCAGCTTGTCGTGAAGAATGCTGTATCCTTCCATTGTAACCTTGTTCATCGGAATAACAAAAAGACCGGCGGGCTTATATATAGCTTCCATCCGAGCCAGCTCTTCACGATCGAGCAGATCCGTCTTATTAATAATCACAATGGGTTGTATATCATTTAGGAAAGCTGCAACCAACAATTTATCAACCAGGGTATAGTCAGGTTCGGGGCTTACCCCTGTCATCACCAAAGCGATCTGGCTTACATTGGCTACTGGAGGTCGGATAAAGAAATTCTTCCTTTCCTCTATCTTCTCTATCCAGCCTTCGCGGAGTTTTTCATTGGTTATCGAAAAATGGACAAAATCCCCCGGAAGCGGGCTAATCCCCTTCTTTCTGAAAATCCCTCTTGTTTTACATACATACAGGCCGGTATCTCCCTCAACCTGATAAAATCCTCCTATACCTTTGAGAATCAGACCTCTTGGCAAAGGCACTCCTCCATTTCCTTTACTGCCTACCTACGACATCCTTCTGATATTGCAAATTACCATCCATATATACCTTCAGTGTGGTCACATATCCCGGGGAAACTGGAACCAGTACACCATAACGCCCATTCAGGAATTTGGATTTTTCGACCCGGGTATTGGTTAACAGCATCTCTTCACCTGTTTTTCCCGGATATGCAAGAACCATTAGTTGAATGGTTTCTCCAAATTGAACCCCTTTGGGAAGCTCAATAGATTCAGTAACCTGGCTGTCCCCGGAAGTAACGGGATTATTTCCTATGCCGTCACCATCAGCAGGGGGTTCGTCTTCACTGAAATAAATATTGACAGGAGACAGTTCCTTCACGGTCTCTCCGGCTTTTGGTTCTTGGTTAATGATCGTTCCTTTGTAGCCTTCACGACCTTCCGGAAAGATTCTTCCGATGCTCAGATTAGAGGCCAAAAGCTTGTGTCTTGCCTCTTCCAGAGAATAATTGGTTAGGTCGGGAACCGACACATCCTTGAAATTGGGGCCCAGGCTTTTATAAATTACAACCTCCGAGCCGACCCGTACCTTTGTTCCCATTTCGGGATCGGTGCGGATAACCCGTCCTTGAGCCACTTCATCATTGTATTCTGCAACCTCTCTGGGTTTCAACTTCAATTCGTCCCGCAGATGGATCTCTACATCCAGATAATCACCGAATTTGATATCCTCGGGAATCACCACTTCTTCCAGCCCGTTGCTGACAACCAGCTGCACCTTTG
>JAAYKJ010000043.1 GCA_012522505.1 Clostridiaceae bacterium | reverse complement strand
TTCCTATCGTAATTAAGCTTCATAGGCACACACTTCTTTCATATGTATTATACCTTCATTATAACATATAATACGAAAGAATACAACACCGTACAACAAAAATATTTTAATAATTTGACAAATTTTTGCACAAAAAAAGCCCATTTTTCAATGGGTTCAGGCTTTTTGCTTTTTAATTTTTAGCAACTAACTGTCAAACTCCCGTATCAAAACAGAAAAACTATTGAATAATTTGCACAAATGTGGTATATTGTTACCTAGTGATAGTTGATGTTGTCAATCATCACAAAAAGCTTTTTTGGGATGTTAAAACTCAATAGTGGTGTTCTTCAGGGAGAGGTGCAATTCCTTACCGGCGGTAATCAATAAGGTTGAAAGCCCGCGAGCCTTTTAAGGCAGATCCGGTTAAATTCCGGAGCCGACAGTATAGTCTGGATGAAAGAAGAAGTTTTATGTGGTTAAATTTGCCCTGAAGTGTTATATTTCAGAGCTTTTTTTTATGCGTAGCACAATAAACGGTGTTATAGCGTGCGGATACCGCAATTAGGCAAAAACGATGTTGAAAACGACAAGAATTGTCTTCAGTAATAAGGAGGGTATATGAGTAAAAAGAATGAAGTTTTAACAAATGCGAGTTCGGGGAGACTTATCGACATAAAAACAATCGCAAAGATTGGTATATTGTCTGCCATAGCTGCATTGCTGATGCTGTTGGAATTTCCGCTGGTTTTTGTGCCGGGCTTTTACAAGCTTGATTTCAGTGAGGTCATGGTTTTATTGGGAGCGTTTTCGATGGGACCAGTCGTGGGAATTATTATCGAGGCTATTAAAATAGTACTCAACTTTGCCCTTGATGGAACCACTACTGCCGGTGTTGGTGAGATGGCTAATTTTATTATTGGCTGCTCATTTGTTGTTCCAGCAGCGCTTATTTACAAGCGACATAAAACCAGAAAAGGTGCAGTTATTGGAATGATAGTTGGAATAATTGTTAATACCATCATTGCAGCATTCATGAACTATTATGTTCTCATTCCCGTATACTCAGTTGTATATGGAATGCCTCTTGACGTTATAATTGGGATGGGAACCAAAGTAAACCCAAACATAACAAATCTGAATCAACTGATATTATTCGCAACCATTCCTTTTAACCTGTTAAAGGGTACCGTAGCGTCGGCGATAACTTTTCTCTCGTATAAGAGGGTATCTAAACTGTTACACAGTTGACAAAAGGAACTTTTATGGGGAAACTATAGATAATGTTTCCGAAACCGTAGCATCAGGAAGAGCCTCACACCCGAGCATCGGATGATGGTTATACAAGCCAGGCTTACTACCCTTCATCGATCGAACAATACTTCTTCTGATGCACCAAAATAACCTGAAATACTGGTTTAACTGAAATTGTGGAGGTTACCATGAGTGAAATAAAACAACGCCCATGTAAATCGGTTGCCGATTCAATGATTGAAATGGCAGAGCTGGTTCTGCCCAATGACACCAATCTGCTTGGAAACCTGCTTGGGGGAAGACTGATGCACTGGATCGACATTGCCGGAGCACTGGCCGCTTCCCGGCATTCTAACTGCGTCGTTGCTACAGCTGCCCTGGATAGTCTGGACTTCAGGCATCCGGTAAGGGTGGGGGAGATGGTGCGCCTGAAGGCCAGAATAACCTGGGTTGGAAACACCTCTATGGAGGTTCGGGTGGATGTTTTTTGTGAAAACATGAAAACCGGGGCTACGATAAAATCAAACAAGGCCTATATTACCTTCGTGGCGCTGGATGATTCAGGAACACCCACTCAGGTACCCACACTGTGTCTTAATACCGATGAAGAGCGAAAAGAATATGAGATGGCTGAAAAACGCAGGGAATTGCGCCTTAAGAACAGAACCCGCAAGACACAATAGTATGGGGTACGGATCGATGGGAGCAGCAACTTTCAGAAAGGACAGATCCTGTTTTTAGCTGCCTTTCGTTTAGGTTGAAAATAAAAGTTTCCTTGTGTGTCCAGTGAAGCATAAAAGATATCCTTCGGGTTAGGCCAGCCATTATCCTTCAGTTGCCTCTCCAGCCATTTTACATCCAGTTTGGCCAGCTCCAGGCTCTTATAATTAATCACGCCATCAATGATGAGATCCAAAGACAGCCCTTCGTATTCGGTTTCAATGCCGAGATCCGAAGGGGTTAACGGGCGTTTCTGGGATTTTAGAACCAAGCTTAACTCTCCGTTTGTTTCCAGGATACCGTATTCAACATCGGAAACATTCTGTATATTGGCAATTCGCAGCTGCTCTAGTAAATCAGTGATTGTGAATAATTCCTTCCTAAGGTTTTCTTCCTGCAGACAGCCGTTTCTGATCACAATCCGTGGGGATCCGCAGATGAATTCACGGGCTTTGGTGCTTTTCACCGATATAAATGAAATCATAAACTGGCATGCAACAAGAATAACAATGGGGATAAGACCATCCATAATCGTTTTGTCGTTATCGCTGAGAGGAAAAGCTGCCAATTCGGATATCATCAGTGCCACAGCAAACTCAAAGGGCTGTAATTCAGCGATCTGCCTTTTTCCCATAATGCGCATTGAAATAACAACAAGCAGATATAGTACAACCGTTTTCCAGATAGTTGCCAGTGGCATGCAATCCCTCCATGAATAACTGTGCCCATACTGCTTGCAAGAAACCCGACTTAAGCCTTCATACCTCTAAATTGGCTAGAAGGCTGGATTCTTCACATAGCGGTTGAGCCCGAAAATTGATCGTCATTAAGGATTCCTATATGGACCTTAGACTTGCCTTATTATATTTCCATATGGCTGAAGAACTATTCATGGATATATTCTGGTGTCATTTACTGCTTTGCATCATTTCTGTTTTATCAGGGAATTTAACGAAGGGCATTCTTCCCGAAGGATCGAGAACAAATCCAAATCGTGATAGCTGCCATTATGAAAAGTAGCCTTACGCATGGTTCCCTCGTAAGTAAAGCCACAACGCTCGGCGACCTTTCGGCTTCCGATGTTTTCTTTCATAACATTCACCTGAAGACGGTTTATCGGATAACAAGCAAACAAATAGCTGCAAAACAGCATTAGCGCCTCACTCATATATCCTTTTCCGCCATAAGAGGGATGAAACAATTCATATCCGATTTCATATCCAGCCTGGTAATCAAGACCTTTGAAGAATAGCAGCTCCCCAAGGTAATTCTCTTCGTGATCCATGATCAGCATGCGTCCTTCGTCACGTCCCCAGAAGCCGTTATTTTCAAATTCTCGGATAAATTCTCTTTCAGATGGTATAACCAGATGCCAATAAGGTCCCTTATGGTTAATATCACAGATTAACCGATAGACGATATCCAGCTCTTTCTTTTGAATTGTCCGTAAAAGAACCTTCTTGCCTTTAATCATGTCATTTTCACCTCATCTTTGATAGGCCGGAAAAGTCCATGCAAAAATGCAATGGTTTAAGGCACGGGATTGCAGATCGGCAACCCAACGGCTTGTTAAAAAACAGTTTCCGGATACCCCTATTATACCTTAATCGGTGAAAAAAAATAAAATATTATTAAGTTGCTTACATCAGAAAGAAAATAAGCTATAATAAGTTTACCCAGTGTCGGAAACGAGCAGGTCGATGGCATTGGCGGAATAACAGGGAGGTATCTATATGTATTACGTAGGGATTGATCTGGGGGGAACGAATATTGCTGTTGGAATATTGGATGAGAATTTGAAAATAATCAAAAAGGGCAGCGTTCCCACCCGAGCGTCAAGAGAATATCCTGATATACTGAAAGACATGGCGATGCTGACGCTGAGGCTGATTGATGAAACTGGGCTTTCCATCGGCCAAATTCCTTACATAGGTATTGGCAGCCCAGGCAGTTGTGATCGTAAGAGGGGCTATTTATTATATACGAACAATATCAATTTTAAAAATGTTCCGATACGTCAGGAAATACAAAAGTATATTCCGTTACCGATTCATCTGGAGAATGATGCCAATTGCGCTGCTCTTGCCGAGAGCATGGTTGGCGCTGCCAAAGATGTGGACAATTCGATTACCGTAACCCTGGGCACTGGCGTAGGCGGCGGGATCATTTTGAACAATCAAATCTTTACTGGGTTTAATGGCTTGGCAGGAGAAATTGGTCACATTGTTATCCACCAGGGCGGAGAACAATGTACCTGTGGCAGGAAAGGCTGCTGGGAAGCCTATGCATCCGCAACTGGGCTTATCCGTCAGACACGTCACGCTGCGCTGGGTAATCCGAATTCACAAATCCACCAACTGGTTCATGGTGACCTGGATAAGATTGACGCAAAAACAGCCTTTGACGCTATGCGTGCGGGTGATGCCACCGGTACAAAAGTGGTGAATGACTATATTCAATATGTCGCGGAAGGCGCAGCGAACCTGATTAACATCTTCCAGCCCGAAATGCTGATCTTCGGTGGGGGTGTTAGCAAGGAAGGGGAAACACTTCTGCAACCCGTAAGGGAAATTGTTCGAAACTGTACCTATTTTGGCGGGGGAGGTGTCCCTCAGACACAAATTGTCACAGCTGAAACTGGAAACGATACTGGGATTATTGGTGCGGCGACGCTGGGTCTGCAGTGATAACACCGTTTAAATCCTGTTAATGAAGCACGGAAGACAAAGAAAGAACCTTAATTCCGGCAGCTTTCAGAAAGAATATCGTTTTTGGGGAGAGCACGGATAATCGACTGAATCGCTACAAAATCTTTCGGGGTGCGGGGTGATGGTTTGGCGAGCCGCAGAATAAAGCTGATAATTGAATATGATGGTACAGGCTTCCATGGTTGGCAAATTCAAAACAACGCGCATACCGTACAGGAAGAAATGGAGAAGGCGATTCTCAGGATCACCGGCGAGAAGATCCGGATAGCGGGAGCAGGGCGAACCGACGCAGGTGTTCATGCTTTTGGACAGGTCGCCCATTTTGATACGTTATCCCGAATTCCTGCGGATAGATTCGCTGCTGCTTTAAACTCCGTTCTCCCAGAAACAATTGCAGTGATAACATCCGAGGAGGTTGAACAGGATTTTCACGCCAGATTTTCTGCTACCGGGAAGACTTATGAATACCGCATACTGAACCGACAGATACGGTCTCCGATGATAACAAAAAGAGCCTGGCATGTACGGGAAAAACTTGATCTCTCTGCCATGAATGCAGCTGCGTTATGTTTTATTGGAAAGCATGATTTCTCTGCATTCTGCTCAAGTGGCCACAGTGTTTTAACCTATGAGCGGACGATTTTTTCCTCGGAATGGTTATCAGAGCATGATTGTCTGATCTACCGGGTGTGGGGAAACGGTTTCCTGTACAATATGGTTCGGATCATGGTCGGAACCATGGTCGAAGTGGGAATGAAAAAAAGAGATGCAACAGAAATCACAAAGCTTCTCATCGAAAAAGACAGGAACAAGGCCGGAATCACAGCTCCGCCGCAAGGCCTTTGTCTGATGAAGGTTCATTACGATAAGTAGTCACATCCGGAAAAACAGCAACTTGCGAAAGCGTTCAATGAAACAATAGAACCGAAAGGTATTCTTTTAGGGTAAGGAGAATGAAGTGAAATTAATCGCGAAAACCATGAAGGGCACGATGATCGTAATGGAAGATGAGTCTGTTCTGGGAAAAGAGGGGAGGTTCCAGAAGCAATTGGAAGCTTCTCTCATCGAGGTCTGTAAAAAGATGGACATCCCCGTACCTATGTGGTTAGGAAAGAACACACGGGAATTCGTAAGGTATAAATGGACATCCTTCAACTCAGATCAGTTTTTTGAACCTGTACAGTTCGACCGTTTCGAAATTAGGCTTGAAGAATAGTGGGAAGAGCGTACTATCAAGGGGTTAGTGATAACAGATTATCAGAAAACAAAAAAGAACCAGAACGGTCCCTTTCAATATTCAGTAATATTAACTTAAAAGTTGCTATAAGAAAAGCAAATCTTAAAACCCTGTAATATAGGTTATCAGCGTATTAGCGGAAAAAATATTTAAAAAAGTATTGCATTCCGCTAATTTTTATGGTAAAATATTACGTGTAA
>JAAYKJ010000042.1 GCA_012522505.1 Clostridiaceae bacterium | reverse complement strand
GTTATGAGGCCCCTGTTCAACCTTCCTGCCCAGGCAGCCTTTCCGCTTGTTGCGGGCTGGTTGAGCGGCTACCCGGCTGGGGCGAAATATACCACTGACCTTTACGAGGGTAATTTCTTATCAAAAAAAGAAGCACAAAGGCTTCTTGCGTTTTGTAACAATGCTTCTCCTTTATTTATTGTTGGTGCAATCGGTACAGGGTATTTTAACAGCCCTGGACTTGGGTTAATCCTGTTTTTTTCTCATCTGTCAGCCAGTATCAGCGTTGGCATCGTAACCGGATTGCTCTCCCGGATAAAACGATCAGCACAAATGGAAGAAGAGAAGCTTAGTGAACGATATCAAATGAATACTTCCATCCATATGCTAACAGAAGCTATCATGGATTCTATGAAGGTATTGCTCCAGATTTCTGGTACAATTATTTTTTTCGCTGTTTTGGTTCAAACATTGGAAATCGCAGGAATCTTCACTGCGCTCAGTCGGATGATTATCCGCATACTACCGGGAAATGAGGCATTCGTTGAGATGATTGAGATTTTTATAGCTGGAAGCCTTGAACTAACCTATGGCTTATACCTTCTCAGTTTGTCCACTCCTGTTCCGGTTTTTTTGAAAATATTGATGACTGCCTTTCTATGCGGGTTCGGTGGTTTTTCGGTTCATACACAGGTAACCGGCCTTTGTCCTGGAGATTTCAATCTTCGGGAATTCTTTACTGGTAAGCTGGCACATGGAGCCATTGCCGCAGTTTACACCGGACTTTTTCTAGCAAACACAAGCATCCCCGTAATGACAAATACACCCGCTTTATATGACATGCGCCCGACAAAAATTCTTTTGTGCATCTATATTCTAATATTGCTCACCGGCATCATCTGCCTAGTCGGTCAACAGGCGAACCGCATAAAAAACAGATAGTAGCATTGTGCTGCGTATCCACAGAACAATCCTATTTTAATTCATTCCGATTCACTTTAATAACATCCAATGTATCTTCCAAAATCTCTTCAACCTTATTTAATATATTATCAGCATACTCTCTGGTGCCCAATCGGATTTCCCGTGCGTTTTTCTTCGCATTTGTAATAATCACCTCGGCCTGTTCGTAGGCTTTACGGCATATCTCGTGCTCGTCAACCATTGCAGCAATCTTTCCTTCAGCACTATTGATGATGTTGTCTGCCTCCTGTTGTGCTTCTGCCAGAATACGGGAACGTTCCTCACTCACCCATTTTGCCTGCTTCAAATCATCTGGCAGCTTCAGGCGTATATCCTGGATGATTTCAAGGATTTCCTCCCTGTTCACCACACACTTGCCTGTAAACGGGATCGATATTGCTCTTTCGATCGCATCCTCCAGTGTTTCCATAACAGATAAAATCTCCATTCCTTTTCCCCCTGATAGTTTTCTTGTGGTTTGTTCATTCGTTGCTTCTGAATTTTGCATATATGCGATCTACAATAATGTCAGGAACCAAATCTCTTATATTGCCCCCATAAGCAGCCAATTCTCTAACAGCACTGGAACTGAGGTATGAATAGTTTATGTTTGTCATCATGAAGAGTGTTTCAATTTCAGGGTTCAGGTTTTTGTTCAGCAAAGCCATTTGAAACTCATATTCAAAGTCTGAAACCGCTCTCAGACCTTTAATTACTGTCGTGGCTTTCTGCTTCTTCATGAAATCCACCAGTAGACCCGAGAACGGAATAACTACAATATTTGGCCTGCCTTCCAGTATCTCATCAAGGAATGCGACACGTTCTTCCATTGAGAATACCGGTTTTTTGCTACGGTTGATCAACACTGCCACGATCAGCTTATCACATATCTTTGATGCCCGATCTATAATATCCAGATGCCCATTGGTAACAGGGTCAAAACTGCCCGGATAAATAAATATTCGCACTGTTATCAATCTCCTTTCCCGGTTTTCCGGGGGCTTAGCAACCGCCCCTGAAAACACCTGCTTTTTGTCTTCTGTTTGCTGGTGTTTTGTAGCACTCTATTCTGGTATGACCGTTCGAAGTGTTACAAACACACTTCTTTTGTTGTTGTGGTCTGCATACCACCTTTTCACTGACAGACCACGAATACATCCAGAGCCCGGATGCGTTTATAGACTATTCACCATTATCCCCATCATGGATCATAAATGATATGCAGGTTTCACCATAGGTCTGGGCCCGTATTTTTCTCAAGTATCCCAGTTCATCAGCAATCGTTTCATTCCTGTGGTGCTCTGCAATTACCATTCCTCCTTTCACTATTATATCATTATCCAATAAAAGTTGTAGTGTTTCCTGTACAAAATTCTTAGTATAAGGAGGATCCATAAAAACAATGTCAAATTGCTCGCCATTTCGTCCAAGCTTCTTCAGGGCTGCTTCTGCCTTACAGCAATAAACGGTGGCTTTTTCGGTTAACCCGGTATGCGCAAGATTGTCCTTGATAATGCCGCAGCAGACTCTGTCGGAATCCGCCAGCACTGCAGAGGCTGCTCCACGGCTTAATGCTTCAATTGCCAATGCCCCCGAGCCTGCAAACAGATCCAAAACCCTCGCTCCATATAAACATGGTTGGACGATATTGAACAGTGACTCTTTAACCCTGTCCACGGTTGGTCTTGTGTTTTTGCCTTTCGGTGTTTTCAATTTCATTCCACCCGCCTGGCCAGCGATAACACGTATGATATAAATTCCTCCAATCCAAACAGGGTGCGATCTCTTTCGGCTTATCCTGCCATTTCCAGTAACAGCATGGATGACAATCCAAAGCCTGCAGATTAGTTCAGGGCTATCTCCTGTAATTTCTTACGGAACATGGACAAAAGCTGGCTTTGCAACCTTTTATAATCTTCCCTGCCTTCAAGCTTCTGATGCTTCATAATATCGGATGCCGCAGCCTGTGCTTCCTTCAAGATCTCAATGTCTTCATACAGATTCACAATCTTAAATTCCGGGAGCCCATGCTGACGGATGCCAAAGATGTCACCCGGGCCCCTGAGTTCCATATCTTTTTCTGATAATTTAAAACCATCAGAATATGTGGTCATGATTTCCATTCTTTTTCTGGCAATCTCATTGCTGCTTTGACAGAACAGGATGCAATAGGATTGATACTCCCCCCTGCCTACACGCCCGCGCAGCTGATGAAGCTGTGCCAAGCCAAACCTTTCTGCGTTTTCAACCACCATAACACTTGCATTTGGAACATTCACACCCACTTCAACAACCGTTGTCGATACGAGTACATCGAGTTTTCCTTCTGAGAAGTCACGCATGACCTTTTCTTTTTCTTTCCATTTCATTTTGCCATGAATCAAACCAATGGTAAGGCCTTTTAAATCTCTTTCCCTTAGTTTATCGGCCAAAGATGTTGCCGCTTCTGCTTCGATCACTTCTGATTCTTCCACCAGGGGGCAGATAATATAGGCCTGCCTCCCCTCCTCAACCTTTTTGCGGATAAAGCGATTAATCCTATCGCGCATGGTTTCTGTAACAGAATACGTTTCTATGGGTTTACGATTGGGAGGTAATTCGTCAATAATCGAAATGTCCAGATCTCCATATAGTATTAAGGCTAGTGTTCTGGGAATGGGTGTAGCTGTCATTACAAGGATGTCCGGGTTTGACTTTGCGGACAAAACAGCACGCTGTTTTACACCAAAACGGTGCTGTTCATCGGTTACAACAAGACCAAGATTTGCGAAGGACACATCCTCCTCCAAAAGAGCATGTGTTCCAATGATCAGATCAAACCCATGGTTCTTGATACCTTCTTTAATATGCTCTTTTTCTTTCTTTGTCACGCTTCCGGTTAGCAGCACAACCCTTACACCATAGTCTTGAAGCATCGGAACAACGCTTTGGTAGTGCTGTTCTGCAAGTATTTCTGTGGGAACCATAAATACCGACTGGTAACCATTCAAGGCAGCCAAAAGGATAGCCATTACGGCAACGATTGTTTTACCCGACCCCACATCCCCTTGAATAAGCCTGTTCATCTGCTTTTTACCAATCATATCGTTTTCAATTTCCTGATAGACCCTCCATTGCGCATTTGTCAGCTGGAACGGTAGGTTTTCAACAAATTTCCGGATTTCGGCCCTCTTCTTGTATTGAATTCCACAAACCTGCACCTGGCTGTTTTTTAAATGCAGTAAACCCAGTTGAAGCATCAGCAGCTCTTCGAAAACAAGCCTTCTTCTTGCTCTTTCTGCTTCTTCGGCTGTCTGGGGGAAATGAATTTTCTCCAAGGCGTAATTGATCTCTGCCAAAGCAAATTGCCCTCTCAATTCTTCGGGAAGGATATCGGAAAGCTTTCCGATAACCATGCTCAGCGCATTGCTTTGGATCATTCTCATATAGGTTTGGGTAATTCCCTCGGTTAATGGATATATGGGTTGAATGCCTGTAGTCTTTTTGCGGATAGCATCTGCTTCTTCAAAAATGGGATTGACCATTTCAATAAATATTCCCCGTTTTTTTACCTTGCCGAAAAAGACATATTTGGATCCCTTATGAATCTTATCTTTGATATAATCCTGATTAAACCATGTCAGAGTAACACTTCCACTGTCATCACAGGCGGTAACCTTATAAATGCGCAGGGTTCGTCTTGGCCTGTTCAGTGTTATATCCGAACATACCAAAAGGGTAACAGCACATTCATCTCCATCCTCAAGGGCCTCTACCCTTTTCTCACGATTTCTGTCTTCATAATCCCTGGGGTAATACGTGACAAGGTCACCAATTGTTTTAATGCCCAGCTTGTTCAGCTTCTGCGCGCGAGCTTTTCCCACCTGCTGAACAGAAAGGATGTTGTCTGCCAAAATCGGGGTCAATTGACTAGCGTCCAAGAAGCTCAACCCTTTCCATGACTTTTGTTAAAAAAAGTCTATCGTATTTTTTAAGAAAAAGCAATGCAGGAATTCCACTGCATTACGCTAATGTTTCCTATTATTGCACATCTATCTCTCATCAGATACCTCTGACCAGTAGCCCATTACACCCATGGATGATGACGAATTGAAAAAATGCTTGCATTGATCGCTGAGACTGTGTTAGAATATGTATTGCTGTGGATTTAAAAGAACCCTGGCTCAGTCTATGTTCCCGGAACAATGCTTTTACATATCGTTTTCACGAAACTGGTATTAAAGCATACAAGTCGGTTGCATAACATGATAAGGAGGTGTGTAGCAATGGCAAAATGTGAAATATGTGAAAGAGGACAGAAGTTCGGCATTCAGGTCAGTCACTCACACAGGAGAAGTAATCGTGCTTGGAAACCGAATGTTAAAAAAACGAAGATGACGATTGATGGTGTTACAAGAAGAATGTTCGTCTGCACAAGCTGCATGCGTTCCAACAAAAAATCCGTTTAAATCGGCAACCGTAAAATAGTTTCCAGGTTAGGTATAAAACGACTACCCCCGGTGGTTTCCGGGGGTCTTTACTTGCATCCGCAGCAAAATGAATATTCAGACAACTCTTCCTTAAGAACAAGCGCCGGCAGTAGCGACAGAATCAGGTTCCAAGCTATTCGTGCCGGCCTGTTTTTTTCCAAACAACCGGATTACGTTTCAGTGAATGTTAAAGACTCTTTTAAGCAAATTTCCCAGGAAACGAGGCATTTTCAGAACAATAATTTTCATCAGGGCACCCCCCCGGCTCAATTGTTGATACTAACAGTATATTCCCGAGCGACGAAGTTGTGAAAGTTATTGCCTTGGATTTTTAAGTTCAATGAGCGCTTACGCGTACTACTCAAACCGCTTCTCAAATGAAATACATGATGCCCCAAGAAACCGGCTTGCTTCTCGACTTTCGTTTTTCTGTTGATTTTCGGAAGAGTCATTTGATCTGTTGATAAATCCTGTCCAGCTTTGGAACAAGAATCCTTGCTAAAATACCTGTTGCTGTTCCTGTAACCAAACCAGATATGAGCAGCACAGGACGGTACGAAAAAACAGTTGATGTTCGTAAAACAATGGCAGCAGCCGCTAGTTGACCGATATTATGAAAAATACCTCCACATACACTCGCTCCTACAATGCTGAACCCCTTTTCCCGCAATCTCCATATCAGCAGCATTGAAAATAAACTGAGAACCCCCCCGGATAGGCTAAAGAGTGCACTTGAAAAGCCACTGTATAAAAATGAACTCATGAGAACACGCAGCAGCATTATAGTGAAAGCCTGAGCAGGCCCAAACAGATATAGTGCTATAAGCGATACAACATTTGCCAGCCCAAGCTTGATCCCGGGAATTGCAACCGGCATTGGGAACATTCCTTCAACAAAGTGAAGCAGAATAGCAACACTTGTCATAATCGCAATGTAATTCATTTGTTTAAGTTTATGATGATTCATCATTCTGAAACCCCATCAATGCTTTCTTTTTTTGTGTTTCTAATTTCCACCACTACCCTGTTTGGAAGGCATACAACTGATTGCCCGTCCTTTTCTGCCGGACGTGTATGAACACAGATTTGATCCGGGCAACTGGCTTCAATCATATTGGCTTTGCCTCCTTGAATGCGAATAATATTAACCGCACCATTATCACCCATTATTGTAATGGTATCATCCTGGCTTAACGGAACAACCTTGATTTCCTTACCCTCTTGATATATCACAGCTTCTCCATAACCTGCATCCTTCATAGGACGATTCATGTAAAACCATATGGAGCCTGCCAGTATAAGTCCAGCCAGTATGATGAGTAAATCATTTTTTTTCATGGTATACCTTCCTGTTTCAAAAGACCACCAACACACCTTGTTGTTTAAGGGGTCTATCCCCATAGTGTTGATCATGGACCGAATCAATTAACATGTTTTTCTAAAATGAGACTTCATTTACTTTTTTATCTCTTTGGGTAAATTATGTTCTATTGCATACCGATAACTATTATATGTAAATACATATTCGAACCAGAGAGAGGGTATAATATGAACATCAAGTATTTGCGCGGGGGAAAGACCTCCTTACTGCATGTTTTCTTATTAATTCTCAATATTCTGATCGCGCTGTTCAGTATGATGAACATCTTGAACGGAAATCATGACCTCATTGTTATAATCTTTTTAATTGCTTCCATTATATCAGGTATTCTTCATTCTATCTTGCTTTCTCGAATAAAAAATAGGGTTAAGTTAATCAAACTGTTAAAAGAATATCTGGAGCTTAGTATTGGAAGGAAAGAAACAGAGGATCTTCCTGACGTATTGATACGAAATGATGATATTGGTGAGTTGGCAGATGCACTGAAACGTTATTTATCCGATAGGAATGAGGAAAATACGGACAGACCTAATAAACTTCTACTCGATTCTATTATTGCAACCAATCTACAAGAACTTACGGCTGGCCTTAAAGATGTAGATAAATCTTCTGAAAAATTGGTGGAGATCATGCGGGAAACTGCAGACACATCTGAAGACATAGCCGCTT
>JAAYKJ010000270.1 GCA_012522505.1 Clostridiaceae bacterium | reverse complement strand
CAAAGGTGCGTACAAAAGGTACGTATCAAATGTGCGTACAAAAGGTGCGTACCAAAAGGTGCGTACCAACTGGAACGCACACCCGAGAGGATAACCCAAGCACTGGAACGCATCCACAGGAGGATAACCCAAGCACCGGAACGCACCCACAGGAAGGGTAATCCAAGCACCGGAACGCACCCACAGGAGGATAACCCAAGTACTGGAACGCTCCCACAGGAAGGGTAATCCAAGCACCGGAACGCTCCACATGACTCGATCGTTAGGTAAGGTACGTTACTTTGGTTCGCCAGACGGAATTGTGGCGACTATAGGACCAGTGCCTGGTTTGATAATCTCAGAACTTGCCGCTATGCTTTTATATGTATGTTTTATTTTATGGCGCTTGCTTGGTTTGATAAGCTCAGAACTTACCGCTATGCCCGCTTGTACGACGTCCCGAAGAGCTTATGGATTTACGCACGCCACTACTTCCGCTGCTTTCGGTGGAACGCCTGATTTTTCTAACCTGCCTGTGAAGAAAAATGTCCCGGCTTATGTTCAGAGCCATACTGTTCTGGCGAATATACTCGCTGGCATAGTTGGCTTGCCGCACCGAAACAAGCTGCCTTTTCCACGAAAAAGTCACAGACCAGGCTATGATCAGTGCAAGAACCAAGGCCCCGATGGCTCCAATCAGTCTATATTTAATGTTTTCTTCAGGAGTTTTTGGTATATTCCCTACATCGTAAGGCCTTCCGGATGCCGCCCTGGCCATAAAATCATCCACTGCATCCCCGAACGCCATGAAGGCTTTATAATAGTTATCCTTCTTCAAATGCGGAAGAAACAGTTTATCCAGATATTCCTGCCCTGCAGGCGTAAATGCATCAACACCAGACTCAAACGTAACAAAAGCAAAATCTCTGCTTTCTATCGCCAGCAGCAAGATAGCGCCGCTATAATCATCACCTAAACCGAACCCGTTTTGCTCGAAAAAATCGGAGGCATAATCATACGCGTCCCATCCATCAAGTGATGAAACCACAGCAATAACCGTGTCGAACTGATGTTGGAGGCTAACACTATCAAGCTTTTCCGTTAATGCCTCTGCCTGAGTCGATGATAGAATTCCTACATCATCAATGAAACGAGGTAGCCTTTCCCCTGGTGATACACGTGCCAAATCTGTAAACGCATATGCATTCTGTATACCCATGGGTAAAATGATTGCTGCTAATAGGGAGGTAAGTATAACGATCATAAAATACTTTTGTTTTCTATTCATCTTCCGCACCTCCTACATTAAGCTCACGACAATTTGAGAAATGACCAGCGCTGCCGCTGCTGAAATCCCAAATATCTTGAGGAACCATGACTTATACAATGCTTTGTCCAAAGGCAGATCACCTGTAAACTTACCTGTTTGACCATTCATTGCAAAAATGAAGTTCTTGCCTTGCCAGCTTGTAGAGAGTAACCAAACCGGCAACAGCATATATTGGACACCACCGCTTTTAAGCTGTATATTGGTGTATCTTGGTGTTACAGTGCTATATCCTGTCACCGTTTTTCTAAAGGCCGCTTCAGCACTGTTTTTCATCCTTTCGTGCGCACGATGGCTGCATTGGGTAGCATCCACATCATATTTATTCGCTAAATATCCAGCAAGGTATGCGGCTTGAAAATCGACTGCCTCCCCTAGATTGAAGGGCTCTATTGATTCCATAAGAACGTCATCAATCGCCTGCGAGCCATCAACAGGGACGCAGTTAAACCCGATATCACCTCTGCGATGAACGAGAAAATGTGAAGTTTCGGTATAGTTGTACTGGCTATCACTCCAACGACGCATTTTTGTTGCATCAAACTCGACATGAACATCTGCATCAGCATTAAAAAGCCAGAACGGTACATAAACACCTTTTACCTCTTCAAGGTGATTTCTATCTTTAAACACACCAGGTAGCAACCGCTTGCCAAGGTAATGTTTTTGCAGTGCTCCAAGCGCTGCTTTTTTGTCAAGCTTGAAGGGAACAATTTTGTCGGGACGCAGAACCCCTGCAAATTTCGAAGTGATAACCACCGGGTTGCCACAGAAAACACAAGAAGTAGCTCCCACGGTCTCATCTGCGATTATCTCACCACTACATGACTGACATGTATAGACTACCATTCCCTGTCGTTCTTCATCCTGCCAGTCGCTGCCGGCATAGCTCCATTCAGCTTCCTTTGCTGTCCCCTGCTGTTGTCGGATCTCGTCAATTTCACGAAATGCTTCTATACTGATTACCGAATCACAATACGGACATTTCAGTTCCTGGGCTCCTGGATTGAACTCTATTGCACCACCGCAATTAGGACATTTATAATCTAAAATCGCCATCGATATGTACCCTCACTTTCATTACATATGACTTTCCATGACCCCAATCAAAATAAAGAATCTTTATTACGGTATAAAAGATTCTTTATTCTGCTGCTGACATCTGCCTGCATCTTTTACATAAGATATTCTCTTTTCGGTTTTCCGAGGTGCCAGGAGCATTACAAAACGCAAAGTTCGGTTCTGCGGAGTCATTCTTACCCCGCAGAACCGACAATACCCTATTTTCAATAACGCTACTAACACATCTCATTTTATTGTATATCACCATCGTCGAATGGATCACCGCAGTCAGGACAGAACTTGGGCGGTTTTGTCTTATCAGCTGGCTCCCATCCGCATTTGTCACATTTATACTGGGGCACACCTGCTGGTTTAGGTTTTCCACATTGCGTACAGAATTTGCCTTTGTTGACGGCTCCACAAGAACAATTCCATCCATCTGCCGAGGCTTTAGGCTTTCCGCACTCCTCGCAGAATCTCCCGGTATTGCCCTTATAACCACAGGAACACGTCCAACCCGATGCATCAGGCGCTGGCTGTGACTGAGCTTTCTGCTGTTGCTGTTGTTGTTGCTGTTGTTGACCCATCGCAAACAGGTTTTGTGCATTCATTCCCCCTGCATTTGCGGCCATATTCATGCCCATAAAAGCCATTGCGGGACCGGCTGCCTCATTTGCAGCCGCTGCCTTCATCGCTTCGGCCTGAGCACCTGCCAATGTAGCCGCCGCCATGGTTGGATCACGCATAACAGCATTTCTCTGTAAATCCTTTATCATTTGCTCGTCTTCTTTGTTAGCATTGACAGAGCTTACCCCGAATGAGACAATTTCTATACCACGCAGGTCACGCCATTTTTTGGATAACACATCATTAAGCGCATCCGCTAGTTCGAGGGTATGACCAGGGAGTGCAGAGTAACGAATCCCCATTTCCGAGATTCTTGCAAAAGCAGGTTGGAGTGCAGTTAACAACTCGCTCTTGAGTTGCCCGTCGATATTCTCCCGAACATATGAGTTTTTAATGTTTCCGCAAACATTTGTATAGAATAAAACCGGGTTTGTGATCCTGTAGCTGTACTCACCAAAGCAACGGATGCCGATATCAATGTCCAGCCCAATATTTTTGTCAACAACACGGAATGGAACAGGGTTTGCAGTTCCATATTTGTTTCCAATTAATTCTTTTGTATTGAAGTAATAGACACGGGTATCCTTACCCGGGATACCGCCAAATTTGAAACGTTCCCAAGCGCTTGTGAGAGATGCAAGAAGATTATCTTTGAATGTGCCACCGCCAAATATTGTAGGCTCTCCACTGGCATCAAATATGTACTCTCCCGTTTCGGCACAAACATCAAGAATTTTACCCTGCTCTACGATCATCATACACTGTCCGTCGGCTACCGAAATTACCGAGCCGTTAGTAATAATGTTGTCCTCAGCTTTCGTGTTCGATGATCGACCTGAAACGCGTTTCCAGCCCTTAATAGCCAGAACATCTTCGGGTAAAGCTTCACAGTAGAAATACTCTTTCCATTGATCTGCGAGCGTTCCCTTTGCTGCTCCTAATGCAGCCTTAATTAATCCCATGTGAGCACCCCTTTCGAAACCTATTTTATTATTGTGATTAGCTGAACAACAGAGCAGCTAATGCTTACAGTACATAAAACTACACTTTTACGAATTTATCAAACAAACAACGCTCCAAACCTTGCCAACTTAGGTGTTCTGATAAACAACAAGGCCTTCTGAATTGTCGAAAGGCTTATCACTCAACTTTATCACAGGCTTGGCATTGCGTTTAGTAGAATTAACTAATTAGCAAGCTTTTGGTATCGTCTATAATATAACTATTGTATCAAACCATTACCATAAAAATCAAGAGTGTTATAGAGTGTCCAGCTCTGAAGAGTAAAATTGCTTTTACTCATTTATAATGAAAAATTGCCATTTCCATATTTGATAATTTTTGACATATGGCTTTTTTCTTTTTTTGCTAAAAAGGTTAATCCGATACCGGAACCTT
>JAAYKJ010000269.1 GCA_012522505.1 Clostridiaceae bacterium | reverse complement strand
TAGCATCACTCGTCAATAACAATTTGTTGGAAGTATTATGTTTTCAAAGAACATTTTTATTAAGACAAGCCGCTTAGGTATGGAAACTATGAAAAAAATTCCGGCTTATTGGGTTGTAATCATAATAAAACTTTCCACTCATTTCTGCAGATGCCGCCCAACACCACATTGATTCAGCTTGTTGGATAGCTGATATGGATAAAGTCTTTGAAGCAGCATATACAGGAATATTGGAGCACAATATGGCAGTTATCATGCAAAATATTGCAACACAAACTGTTATTTTTCTTTTCATCACAGCAGTCCATTAAGATTTTTTTCGTAGCTTACTAAAGTGATCATTATTGCTTCCGAGGTAACTATCCTCACTTATAAACCTTCCGGTTACCGGATTATAATACCTTGCCCTCAGATAATACGTTCCTGTTTCCTTGTCAAAGTACTCCCCACAGTAACGGAAAACATTATTGTCATTCAGGTCTGGGGCCTTTTCATTCCCAAATGCGTCATAATTGTATGTTTTTACGACATTGCCGGAGCTGTTAGTTAATTGTATCACATCGCCATGGCCGTTGAACAGATAGTAATTTACTGTTCCTGCCATATCACTGGATATCAGGTTGATTCCCCGGATATACTTCGCTGTCATCGCAGTTCCCGTCAGTTCTGCTGCAATATTCTGTCCATCCCAGATATGACGGGTTTCTGTATTGTTTATAGACTTCGTTGTTCTTTGGCCATCGGCATTGTATTGATATTCGGCAGCAATGCCTCCTGTGGTAACCCTTTTCAGTTGGTTGAAACCATCATATTCATTGAATACAATGTCCTGGTTTACGCTTTCTTCAAGTATATAAGCTTCAAGGGTTCCACTGCCTCCTGAAGACGATTGGGTTGTTTCTATTGTTTTACAGGTTTGATTGCCGTTATTGTCATAATAGTATCTGGTGATTTCGTCGGTTCCGCTGGCAGTCTTGGTTTCGGTTTTCAGCCGGTTGTTTTTATCATACACATATCTGGTTATTTCAGTACCAACGGTCATGGTGGCCCTGTTGTTATAGTCATCATATGTATAGATAATTGCGGGGTCTCCCTGCACCGACTCGCTTTCAAGCCTTCCCAGGTCATCATAACCGTAGGTTGTTACCTTTCCTGTATGATCGGTCTTTGTGGCCTGGTTCCCATCCAGGTAATAGGTATAGGCATAACTGGATAAGGTGGTTGTGCCTTTTTTATTGGTCAGCGATATAAGTTTGCTCGCAAGGTTATAGGTATAGTTCGTTGTGTTTGCGCTGGTATTGTATGTGATGGTTTGCCTGTTCCCATTGGCATCATAGGTATAGGCTGCTGTTTGAATGCCATTTTCATATACCTTCCACAGACGGTTCATGTTGTCATAATCATAGGTGGTATTGGTTTTTGTTACCCCGTTGTGCTTCAACACGAAAGATTTTGGGTTGTTGGCCGCATCATAGGTATAGGTTGTTGAATATTTGGGAGAAACCGCATTTCCCTTCGCATCTGTTTTGGCTTTCACCCTGCCAAGGGCATCATATTCCACCGAAGACTTGTTATTATTGATATCAGTTGAATCGATCAATCTTCCTGCGAAGTCATGCTGGGATAGTTTCATTGCGGTCTGAAATAATATAGCTGTAATATTCTGGATATGAATCCTCCAATTCCCAATAGTCGTCATCGCCGTCTAAAAAGGGATATCGGGTATAATTATTTTTATATATGTATTCTCTGTTGTTTACGATATTTTGGGTTGTATCCACAAGCTTTCTCTTTACAATGGAGGGGTATGTTTCATGCCCGCAGCTACAAAAAAAACGATTCTTTTCAGCATATGTGTATTCAACATAGGATCCTGTTGGATAAATTATTTTAGTAAGGACCTGCGAATGATGGGGCGCGCCAAAATAGTAAGAAAAGAAATCATTATATGTTGTATGATTATATTCATAGGTGCTATTCCTGCCTTCCAAATCACTCCTTCCTATTACATAATACCCGTAAGTATAATAGAGTGTGCCATCCTCATATTGACGAAATAGGCTTCACTATGGACGCAGGGGTTTGATAAGGAAGACACCTCAACAGGAAATATCCTGCTCTTTTCAGGGTTTATTTCCCAAATATTATGAATAAACCGCGTAAAAAATAATTGAGGTTTTCGTCTAAACATTCTATTTATAGGCCTTTCAGGATTCTTGTTTCGTCATGATTCTATTACATCATATTCTATTCATGTAAATATTATTGAATAATCTATAATAATACTATAAATTATAAATTACCGAATTCAAGTCACCAATTGGCATGGTTTTGCATAAATTTCGTTATAATCAGGCGAATGTATACGAATTGCAAAAAAGGAATTCAGGTAATTTTGATGATTAATGTAAGACAAGCTGGATAGAAGGTGTTTATACTGGAAAGAATATTGACAGGGATGTACCAATGGTTCTTTGGTCTTCCCGTAATCTCAAAAATATGGGAAACGATTCTTGGTAAACTTGATAATATCACCATTATACCTGATGCAAGGGGTTTTGTTAAAAATATTGGAAAGTTATTTGTATTTAACCGCTTTTATTCAGTATTCGGTGCAGTAACTGGAATTATTGCGGCGCGCATGTTGGGGCCGGTGGAATTCGGAAAAATTGGCTTGATTGGAAGTATTGGAGGGTATTTATTTATACCGGTATTACTTGGGGCAAATAATTCAATGTACAAGTATTTACCCGATAGTGATCAAACGCAGACTAAAAAATTAATCGGTACTGCCCTATCCGGCAATCTATTGGCTATGGTCCTCTTTGGAGTTTTGTTCCTGTCCTTGAAAGAAATCATTACCGGTGCTCTTCGGTTTTCGCCTGGAATTTGGACGGCTGCAGTTATTATGGCTGTAATTATTGCTTTCAATAGCCTTAGTGAATCCTTTCTCAGGGGGCAAAAGAAATATTCTCTTATCGGCAGGTTGAAGCTGGCGAATTCTATTGTATTTTTTGTGCTTATATTAGGTTTGTATTTCGTCTACGGAAAAGCAGACTATAGAAGCTACTACTTTTGCAACATTCTTGCAACGTTGTTTTTTATTGTTTCATCAATTATTATGTCCGGGTTCAGGTTTTCCTGGCTTGGATTCTCACGGTCCTCTGCCAAGAAAATATATAGCTTGGGGCTGATCGTTATGTTGAATATGCTTTTTTCCAATATTATCAATACGAGTGATACATTAATTGTAAACTACTTTTTCCCCGAGAGCCATGAGCTTGGCATCTATAATGTCTATCAGGGCTCTGCGAAGCACCAGTTTGTGATTATGTTTTTTGAGGTGTTTGCTGTTGTTTTCTTTCCTACTATTGCACAGCTGGACAAGAAAACGTTGTACAAAAAGATCAATAAATATTTGTATTGGCTGATTCCTCTGGCAATGGCAGGTTGCGGTGCTATGCTGATTATGACCGTTTTCTTTTATGGCAGTGAGTATAAACTTAATCTCCTGTATGTTTTTTTGGTATCGGTTAGTGTTGGTATATATTCAATGTTCCAAATCTACAACTGCATGTTTTCACTTGAGGGCAACAAAGGTGCCAGGCTATGTCTCATCCCTCTTGCGATTACGATACCCATCTCGCTGATTCTTCAATTCTTCTTTACTAAGTGGTGGGGTATTTTAGGCACTATGGTGGCTGTTTTGATTACAAATATTCTATTGGTATTCATATTTAAACTCTTACTATATCACCGGTATAAAGTGGAATCTGGAGGAGTAGAAAATGATTCAGGGCAAGCTTGATTTTCCGAAAGTAACGATAATCATTCCTGTTTATAACGGACAAAGGTTTATTGGCAGATGTATTGAACATTTACAGGAGTTGAACTACCCTAAAGATAGGCTGGAGGTAATTATTGTAGATGATGGCTCCACCGATAGAACATGTAATATTATTCGCTCATATAACTTACCCTATATAATAACCATAACAACATCAAACAAAGGGCCTTCAAATGCACGAAATGAAGGTATTAAAAGGGCATCAGGATCCATTATTTTTTTTATGGACAGCGATTGCCTGGCCCATAAGGACGTGATCCTGAACCATGTTCTGGCTCACGCCTATTATGCTTGGAAAGACCCTGATGTAAAAATGATTGGTGGAAGTATTACAGGCATTAACGAAAATCTCTGGGCGTTATGTGATGATCTGTGTTCCTGGTACAGATACTCCCCCGTACTAAGCTCAAAGCATGTTGGTTTTCATCCAACCGCTAATCTTAGTGTTAAGAGGGAAGTGTTTGATGATGTAATGTTCGATAACGAAATGCGACACGCAGAGGATTTTGTGTTTTGTGTTCAAGCCTGCCGTAAAGGGCATAAGATAGTATTTGACCCAAAACCACGAATGTTCCATATCAACAGAACATCTCTAAAAAGCTATATGAGGCATGCAAAGTATTGGAGCAGCGGGCATGAGCAGCTTCTTGAAAAAGGTATCATCGAGTGCGCGTATAAGAATACGTTTTTAGGGATGTGGCCCTACTTTATTATTTCACTTGGATATATGCTGGCAGAGGTTCTATCAGAAAACCTGAAAATAAAAAGGTTCTCTGTCATTCTATTTTTCCCGTTGATATTTATTAATAGATTCTATCATATCTATTATATGATTAAGCATCAATGGGATTATAGTATGAAGAAGGGTAAAAGACAGTTGGAGGCTTAAAGCAATATTCTTTTTCTTATCATGGTTTGCACGGGTTATGTTTTTAATTCCAGCAGGCTACATTTCGGCTTTCCTTTGCCGGATTGTCACCTCATGGTCGTTGTAGAATGCCCTGTCACCTTTATACATAGAATAGAATAAATAAAGCCTGTTAACAAAAACAAAAGGAAATGTGATAAGAATACCAAAGGACTTTGACCGGAATGAATAATACATAATTTCGGCCATTTTATATCCGCATTCATAAATTAGAGCACGGAGCAACCACAAAAAACTGCGGCTGTATATTGGGTTTGCCAAACCCTTCTCCCGCAATCGATACTGATAGCTTCCCCACTGTTTCGCATGATTCATATAGCTTTTTAAAGATGTTCTGTTGATATGAAGCACTTTCGCCTGTGGTTCAAACATAATTTTATATCCTTTACGCTGGGCAGTCACACAAAAAGCATAGTCCTCTCCAAACCTCAGCTCTTCATCAAACTGCACACCAGCCAACAACTCATGCCAAACACTCATGTTCGCTGTAGGATGGTGGTTTACCCGCCTTTTAGATAACCGGGGATGGTAATTATACCAGGATGAGAAATTATCACAAACTGCCCAGAAATTCTTGTTATAACCTCCAATTCCCCCACCAATTATCATAACATTTGGATCTACTACCCGATAATACATATGAGCCATCACATGACGGATGATCAATTTTTTGTGTGCAAGACAGTCAGCATCGATAAAGATAAGGATTTGCCCAGATGCCTGTTTTATTCCCCGATTTCTTGCACTGGAAGGCCCCTTGTTTGTTGAACTGATACAGGTAACACCATATGATTTGACGATATCCCTCGTATTGTCATTGGAGCCGTCATCGGAAACAATGATCTCCATTTTGTCTTGAGGGTAATCCTGGGCAAGCAAACGCTCGATACACTTCCCTATAAATAATTCACCATTATAGACCGGAATAATGATTGATACCTTTGGTAAAGAAACCATTTTTTGAACCATCTATTTCTCTCCTTCATGCAAGTAGGCGGGTGCCAAACCATCATATACACTATCAATTGCTTTTTGGTATACTGCTATGGTTTCAGTAAATGTTTTCTTCCAGTCAAAACTGTCCCTAATCAATCGGAAAGCAGCTTTCCCCATTTCTGAAGCTCTTTCATGATCATCCAGAAGAGTTTGAATTCCTTCTGCAATCTTTTGAGGCTTGATGCTATCCACATACAGGGCAGTAACATTTTGCGGCTCCCCCCTGAAAAACTCTGGAAATCCATCTCCAAGGATTACCGGCTTTCCAAAGGACATTGCTTCTAAAGCCAGAAGCCCAAAGGGCTCATATAAAGAAGGAAAAACACCTATGTCTGACGCTTGGTAAAGCTCCAGGATTTCTTCCTTGCTTAAGAACCTGTAATAGGCATATACATTATGGTCTAAATTTAGTTTTCTGATAAGAGTACGAACTGCTTCATTATCTCCGGTTCCGGCAATGATCAGTTTTGCTTCCGGATGGTTCTTTACAACCATCTGCATTGCCTCTATCAAATAAAAAATTCCTTTTGCGTAAATCAGACGGCCTACAAATAGTAAAATCTTATCTCCCGATGACAGCCCCCACTTTTCCCGGAGTTGTTTGGCAACATCCTTTTTCCTGTCCGCATGCGGGATGGCAATGCTCTTTTCATTAAATCCATGGCGGATTACCTCTATTTTCTCGCCTTTCCAGCCATGTTGAACCAGAATTTCTCGCATTTTTTCACTTGGAGCAATGATGCTATCAGCCAACCTGGCCATCATCCTCTCACAAATCGCAATGGGCCTGTACCATTTATGCTTCCCCCATGGAGTCATGGTGAATTCGGTGTTATGTACATGAAACACAACCGGTACTTTCAATCTGATTTTACATAATATTCCCACGAAGCAACTCATCCAGTCTTGTACGCTGACAATGTCGATTTCTGATTGCCTGCATAACTTTTTCACAGCACGGTAAGATGCGTAATTATAGTAATAAAATAAAAACCACTTAGCCAAGTGCCCAGAACGCTTTAAAATCTTTTCCATATAGCGGTTCAAAGGCCGGGTGACAACCAGGTTTCCGTTTTCAACCCTTGTCTTCATGTTGCCCGTATTATATGTATAAACCCATATTTTATGTCCATCCTTTATAAGATGCTCTGTATAATATTCAACGTAGCGTCCCAAACCACCATTAATAAACGGCGGGAACTCCCATGTTAGCAGTGCAATATTCACTTGTTCGCCCCCTTTTCATGCGAGTGCATGCATGCACACAATAAACATTTATATCTCTCTGAATTGTCTGTCAAAAATATAATCAATCATTCCTTTGACTAAACCAAGTCCGGTATTAACACTGACAATATAGTGTGTAAATATAAAGAATAACGTGAAAAATACACCTTTCTCACGCAGAACAAACAAGTACTGCCCAAGATCAGTCAACAAAAACCCGATGAACAGGATGGCAGCAAGCAATAGGAACACTGGATCAACAACAAACAATAGCATGGTTGGTATGCTTAAGAAAGCAAATAGAATACCAAAAGCCCTGCTTCCTGTTTCAAATCCTTTCATAAATTTTTTTCTTTTCATATAAAGAGGGATCCGCTGCCTTGCCCTTTCAAAAAGCTTTTTCAAAATCACAGACAATTTATCATCATGATCATGAACGCCCATGACACTGGAAGTATAAAGCAATTTATACTCCTGGTTCAGCCGGTGTCCATACTCAACCTCTTCGCTCTGGGTCCTTTTTGTATTGAATGGCCCTATTTTTCTAAAAACATCGGCTTTTATCGCGCCCAGTGCAAAATTACCGGGAGTGACAAATCCTTCAGAGCTCTTTTGCCAGAAATGGTTTTGCAAAGTTCTGTACTCTTCAAATATACTGTCTCGTATCAAGGGCACCTTTTCATACATACCACAAACACATCCGATACGGGGATCCTTTTCAAACTCTTTTACAAGGTTCGATACTGCATCGGGATGCAACTGAACATCCGAATCTACAAAAAACAGTATCTTGCCCTTTGAATACTTTACTCCCAAATTTCTGGCTGCAGCCACCTTTAGGTTTTTGGGTGTGGAAACCAGCTTGCATGGATATGTTTTAATGATCTCTACACTTTTATCGGTACTGCAATCATCAACAACGATAACCTCGTAGTTTTCATAATCTTGCTTATAAATCGCGTCCAAGCAATACTTTATGGTTTTTTGACTGTTATAGTTTGGGATGATAATCGAGACTAAATCCTTTTCCATTCTTACCCCTCCATGATTTCAAGCTATATTATTGAATATTTCTTGACGTTAACCATCGTAATACCGTGCTTTTACCATATGAAAACCAAAGTATATCTTATTGAGCAACACCCCCGGGAGACAAAGGACAAACGACAGTTTTCCCTTTGATAACCATGCGTAAGACAATTGAACAAAACGGAAAAAAAAGTAATATATATTGTAAAGCACGACAAGAACCGGGCTATTTATTTTTACCGGCTTATTGTCGATAGTTTCAAGTTCGGAATATTTTCCTACCTCAGACCACTCCTTGGCGTGGCTCATAAAATGTTTGAATGAGGTACGGTTGATATGCCGAACAACTGCCTTTGGCTCGAAATAAATCAAATAACCATTTTCTCTTGCCTGTCTGCAGAACATAGAGTCTTCTCCAAATCTGAGTTCTTCATTAAATAGGCCGGTTTTCTCAAAAACACATCTATCCACGCTTAAATTGGCTGTCGGTAAATGCCTGTTTTCTATTCGAGGTTCCAGCCGGGGGTGGTTTAAATACCATGAACAGAAATTATCGCACATCGCCCAATAGTTTTTATTCAGCCCATCGATACCACCTCCGACGATTTTTACCGCAGGATTCTTTTTCATAAATGATAAATGGGCTTCTATATGCGTTTTTATCAGATCCTTTCCAGCCAGACAATCTGTGTCTATAAAAAGGAAGTATTTCCCCCTTGCATGCCTTATTCCGGTATTTCGGGCAGCAGAAGGCCCCTTTTTCGGCTCGTACAAATACTGAACCGGGAAACTTTTTATGATGGAAGGGGAGTCATCCGTTGAAGCATTATCAACAACGATGACTTCATACAGCTCTCTGGGATAACTCTGATTAAAAATACACTCCAGGCATTGGAATATATATGCTTTGCTGTTATAAGAGGGAATGACCACCGATACAAAAGGTTTACCCGTCATCATTACAACATCCTATTCCTTCACAAGTATCTTTTTTATCGTATCAAATAACCATACTGCTGTAGAAAATGGTAGTATTGAGGTCATTACCTTTTGCGCCAAAGCAACCCCTTTTGCTGCGCCAGGTGCCTTAATGCCATATTTCTTTTCTGCCCTGGATCTCACTTCTGTAATATACGAAAAAGTTCTTTTCAGATTTTTGTTTCTTAAAGAGTCTTCCCTCTGTCTGTAAAGTACAACCGGCACACTTAGGTTAGAAAACCTACCATACTGTAATAAGCGGAAATACAAATCCAACCCTTCTGCAATTGGCAGGGTTTCATCATAATATAAGCACCCGTCGGGAATTCGTTTCAGGTTAATCATGATGGTAGGATCTGCAATAGGCTGATAATAGAAAAGACTGCTCCTGATTCTTTTATCACTTAATGGGAAATTCGCACTCCCAACAATATGTCCATTGTCATTTATATAGGTTACCTGACCTCCGAGTACAACACAGTCCGGGTTTTCCTGTAAATAAGCATATTGTTTTTCAATTCTATCGCTATACATAACATCATCGGAATCCATTCTTGCTACAATGGGTGCCGTGCAGTGTTTCAGTGCCTGGTTCAAGGTATGGCTGACACCCCTGTTCTTTTCATTTCGGTAAACCCTCAACCGGTGATCCTTTTCACTGTATGCTGTGAGGGTTTGGAAAGACCCATCATCTGAACAGTCATCCACAGCAACCACTTCAATAGCTTTGAAGGTTTGGTTCAGAACACTATCCAGACATTCTTTCAGATACGGTTGTGAATTATAGACAGGAATAATGATGCTAACTTGTGAATGACCAATATTACCATCCATACTATACCACCTTTAATTATTCACTATCTGCCAATAGCACAGAACGATTGTTTTCTATTCCGATAACAAAATACTGTGCGTCATGGTCGGATAATCCCTCCTGATCAATGTTCTCGAAACAGACAACTTGCATGTCCTTGTATGCTTTAGGTAGAAGAACATAGTCAAATCTCCAGGCCTTCAATCCTAAATACTCAAAGGTTAAGGGAATTAAATCTTTGGAGTACTGTACTGCATCAATATGTTCCCTTAGCAGAGGAGACATTACACCCAATGCCTTTGTAGTGTTGAAGTCGCCTGATATAACATAGGGCACATCGGTTTTTTCGATGTCGTTCATAAGATTGTTAAAGGCAAGTTCACGTGCTTCAAACCTTCTGTCCAAAGCTTCATAGAAATATGGGACGAAGGGGTTTCCAGGTTCGACATGAAGCAGCATATGTACATTGAACAGGCGTAGCTTCATCCCTTCAACATCAATATCTGTAATGGCGTATTGATCGGAGACATCCAAATGAGATTTTGTGATCGGGTAGCGAGAAATAACAACAAACTGTTTATTGATTGTGAAATAGTAATCCGGAAACTCTTCTTTTATTCTTTCGCTATCATCAATGGCAAGATAATGCAAAGGAAATCCAGGTACAGCAGTGCAGATTCTGAAGAGTTTCGATTTATCAATATCTTGATTCGACTTATCCGATTTGGGATCATCCCAGTTAATCGTTCCATGCAGATGCTCTTGCAAGATATAAACATCAGCATCATGCCTCTTCATAAAGGCATAGAATTCATCCTTGTCCTTATGCTGGTCCCAGCATTCGGTATTCCAATTAAACACCTTGATTTCTTTTCGCGCAACAACAGGTACATCTCTCTTCACAAAGGCATAAACGTTGACATCAAATTGTGTGATTCCTAAAGCCAGAGAAATGACAGGAACAATCAAAAGGGCTATCTTTTGCTTTCTCCTTCTTAAAACGATCTCTGCCAATAAAAAAGCAATGGGGATTATTACCATTAAGAACGTAGGGATGTTCCCGAAAAAGTTCCACAGGGGAATCTTGCCTGTGAATATGACATGAAAGATCATAAACACCATCCAGGAGACGGATAGGACAGAAGCAAAATTTTTAAGCTTTTGGGAGCTATTTTTTTGTTTTTTCAATTTAAATTCCTCTTTCAATATTACTCAGTCTGTATTACCGTTGGTTTAGAAAGCGCTTAATATATTTTAACGCAACTTCAACTATGTTCATTTTCATTACCTCATCCAGTGCAGAAATAAAGGAATCAACCTCATCTTTCGTCAGGGTCAACGGTGGTGAAATTAATAATTGATTTGAATCGTGAGGCGGTGTCTGGATCAGAATGTGGTGCTTTTCATACAACTCAGTAATAATCCCTCCTGTAGTTAGCTTGGCCAGCATCTCTTCAGGAATGCCAGGAATTAGCTTGGCCGCTTTATAGGCAGTGTTTTCAAACCGGATGCATAAAAGCAGGCCTTTGCCGTTTACATAGGTTATAATGGGGTGCTTTATCTGCAATTCTTTTAGCCTGGCCAAAAAGTATTCGCCCAGAGTCGCTGAGTTTTCAACCAACTGCTCATCATGAAGGATGTTAATGGCTTCAATCGCTGAAATTACCTCTTCACCATAGCCATTATAGGTTGACGAATGCAATGTAGCTTCATTGATCTTCCCATAGGCTTTGCGGAAAATATGGGGTCGGGTAATAAACCCGGCAAATGTCCCCTTTCCTCCACCAAAAGCTTTAGAAAAACTACATATGTCTGGTGTAATGTTTTCGTGCTGAAAGGCAAACATTTTACCTGTCCGGCCAAAACCAGCGTATACTTCATCTAAAATCAAGAGCACATCATATTTATTACATATCCTCCGTACTTCCTGTAAATATCCCTGTGGAGGAATTACAACCCCTTCAGTGCGAATGGCCTCAACAATAAATGCACAAACTTTTGTTTTGCTCATTCTGTCTTTATGCTCAAGGATTGTTTTTTCCAGGGCATCCGAATCCCCGTAAGGGATCATAACGCAACCGGGTATTTGTTTAAAATGCTTATTCTGATGCTTTTCTGAACCCGAAACAGATAATGTGGCATGTGTTTTTCCATGAAAAGAAATATCAGTATAGACGATCAGATCTCTGCCATTCCCCGCATATTTTTCAGCCATTTTCATAGCACCTTCATTGGCTTCTGCGCCGCTGTTGCAGAAGAAAACAACCTGGAGATCATCGGGGAATATTTGGGACAGATTGTGGCTTAATACCGCATGATACGGAGACGGATGGAATTTCCAAAACTCCAACTGTTCCTGTTCTGCCCACTCTCTTCTCACCTTCAATATTCTTGGATGATTGTGCCCAACATTCATAACACCCAAATGTCCCGACATATCCAGTATTTCGGTTCCATCCTGCAAATAAAGCTTCGTACCTCTGGCACGAACGGGCAGCATTCGGGCAAATCCAAGCATATCCATCAACTTCCCCAGGTTGGGGTTGATATGCGTCTTAAATAAGGTAAGCGTGTCTTCAGGTGATAAAGCCTTTGCATCATCCACCGTCATCAGTGTTTCTTGGAATTTATAAGCCAATGACATATGTTTCCCTCCCGTGATCGGATATTTGATTCGTAACGTAATATTAGTAAAAAGCAAACTCCCCAGAATTCACTTTCAGTTTTCTATGTAGTGATGACATAATGAAGATAAATGAAGCATGTTATAATCGTTTTGCTAAAAGAAATGCTTTGCCAACTTAAATACCCCCTGATTCCACATAGCGCTGTTACTATGGCCTTGTCTTGAATTGCCGGTTCCTTTGTTTCGAAGATACCACTGATAGTTTCTAATTAAGGCATCTTTATTGGAGTATTGGGGCTTATAACCCAGCTTCTTTTCTGCCTTCTGTATTGAAACGTAATAATTTCTGTTCAGTTTCATATACAATCTTTTGTATAGTGGTGAAATCTTCAGTTTTTCCAGTACACCCAGAACAATCAGCATCGGCTTTGCGGGAAAACAGATAACTCTTTTATTGTATCCTGCAAAGTCCAACACCGCCTGATAATCATCCCGAAAGGTTGAAAACTCTTTTGCTCCGATATTAAAAAGGTCGTTAGCGTTTTCACTTTCCACTGACATCGCCAGATAAATTGCCTGACAGAGGTCCTCCACATCCAATAGCTGGTACAAATTGGACCCCTTACCCAGCATTGGAAAATTCCGTCCTTCGCTGGTCCACTCATATAGAATCGCAAAAGTCCCCAATCGTTCCGGGCCGATAAAAGATCTGGGACGAAGAATACTAATACATTTTCCCTTCTTTCTCCATTCTGCACATATCTTCTCAGCTTCAATTTTGCTTTTATTATAGGGGTCATAAGGCTTAACCTCATCGTTTTCACAGATTGGCGCTTTTTCAGGCACACCATAAACCGAGGTGGAAGATATGTAAACAAAACGTTCAACATTTCCTATGGTGAATGAGCACTCAAGCAAATTCGCTGTTCCATTAATTATGATGTCAAATATTTCAGTTTCTGCATAGGAAGGAGATGCAGAAGCACAATGGACTACAATATCAATGTTTTTAATGATGCGTTCAACATCACTTCGTTTCCGTATATCCCCCTGATATGCTTCATATCCCACCAGGGCTTCTTTGTCCTGGGAAACGTCTAAAAGTACCAACTCATATTTCTCTTTATAGTTCTTCATTAAATAATTTACAAGATTTCTACCCAGAACACCGTTATTACCTGTAATTAATACTCTCTTCGCCATCTTACACCTCCAGAATCGCTCCCCACCAATTGCGTATTTAGACCGACAAAGTTCTTGATACGATAAACACAAAGCTCCAAAGCAAGATTACAAGTATTGTAGGCTTGTCCATCAGTAATACCGATTCAGGGTTTTCCCCACAGTCTTTGATCTTAAGTAAATACTGGTATCTGAAAATCCCATATAACACGATCGGAATGGTTGCCACCATAGATTTGGCTTCACTAAACACATAGAATGAATATGAAACAATTGCGCATGAAATTGTGACAGGAATGATTTCATTGATTAACTCAACGGAGTATTTACCAAGTGTTTTTCTATGCATTTCCGATTTCTCCTGCATTGTGATGAGCTCTCTTTTTCTCTTGCTTAGACCAACGAACAATGTAAGAAATCCTATGGTAAGTACAAGCCAGTATGAAATATCACTTCCAAGAAGAATACTGCCTGAAACCGTTCTCAATATAAACCCGGCCGATATGATCATTAGATCAATAAACATAAAATCTTTAAGCTTTAAAGAATATAACAGATTCATAACAAAGTAAACGGATATGATACAACCAAAATTCCTGTCGAGCATAAAAGACATAAAAAGAGTTGATATCAATAGGATGAATAAAAACAGTATAACCGGTTTAACACCAATACGCCCAGAAGGAAGAGGTCTTAATCGTTTTATGGGATGGATCTTGTCTTGTTCTATGTCAATTAAATCATTAATGATATATACTGTGCTTGAGATAAAGCAAAAGAGAGCAAAAGCTGACAGTAGCCTCAATGTAGTACTCCAATCGTGAAACGCAACGGAGGACGTGAAAAACACTGAAAATACGAATACGTTTTTACACCATTGTTTAATCCGCATTAGCTGTATAAGATGATAGAAGTGATTTGAACGAATAATATTATTTCTGTATCCCTCATTCAGAGTTTCCATAAATTTACCCCCTTATACGAAAACTATAAGGGATCGTGGAAACATGTTCTACTGAATTAATTACCTGTATTTTGTAAAAGGAGAAAAAACTGAATACAAATATAGTCTCCTCTGTCTGTTATTAGTGCCTCAATTGCAATTTATTTGTTATATTGTTATTTTTTGTTGGTTATGTGTCTATGCTGTCCAGTGATATGAGTTGAAGTTTTAGCGCTTTAATAATGGCCAAAGTGCAACAGTCAACTTTCAGCTTCTTAAAAATATTCGTCTTGTGATACCGTACTGTACCTATACTTAAGCCCATTTCAATTGCTACAGACATGTCCGTTTTTCCGTTTGCAAGTAACCTTAGAATGTCCAACTGCCTCGCTGTCAGTGTTACTTCCCCCTCTTCCATAATAGAACGCTTACTCCTGTCCTGTCTAAACTCATTGCTAACCATATACTCCAACAGAGAAGCAATAAGAGCCCGATCTTGATTGATCGGTTTTTTAAATGAGGCCGCCACCAGAAAACCTTCGATCTTCCTGTTTACCTGCAATGGAATAGCGAATAGGTACCATTGCTTAAGGAAATCACAGTAATGGTGCTCTGGAATCGTATAAACACTTCGTTTTAATTTATGAGCAAGATATATGGCATTTGTCCCAGAAACAGCCTGATCAAAGCTTAACCCGATATCTATGAATGATTTTTTTGCATGTTCCTTAATGTTCTTTCCACCCGTCTCTTGGATAATTATTCCATTCTTATCTACCAATATGATTAAGGTATTTTTGTTAAGAATGCACTTATAACTGGATATAATCCGATTAAATACAGCGATTAACAGACCGTTCTCGACCATTATCCTCTTCATACTGTCATTTGCCAGTACAAAAGCTTCCGGGGAATGTTTAGTAGATAGGGGTATCTCCATACAAGCTCTCCATGATAGTAATATTTCTTCTATCGGACTATATGCTTCCATCAATTCACCACCAATATAATTAGTAAGGAAACTTGTCTGCACGATGGGCAAAAAAGATGTTTTTTACCCCTTTTCTCTAAAATGCAATACCAAATGGCAATTATCTTCGCTATTTTCTATTATATGATACAATTGCCACTTTTGTATAATCGGATCGACGTACTAATTGTGGTATCGCGCTTTAGAGCAGTTCATTCGCAATATCTTCCCATGCAACATCGGCGGGAAATATTGCCTGATATATTGCTGTTTACCCTATAGCACATGTATTGCTTGTGCTCGGGTGTTGAAGCATGTCGAATTCTATGTAATTTCCATACAGTTGAGGCCTTTAAGCTTCTATCCATGCATATTTTCCCAGCTAGCTATTCTGCCTTGCAGATAGAGACTTCTAAACATTGGTGACTGGGACTTTGCCTCCGGCTTCTTTCAGATTCTACCTCGCGATGGACACCCAGGTTGCATGGGCGAGCAGCATGCGAAGCTTGCGACCAGCCCTTGCCTTTAGCTAACGGTTGGTGCTATCAACCCCCGTAACGGACTTTCACCGTCAAGGTCGCGCGTATGCCGCGCACACAAAAAGAAACCCTTGTATCAAATCAAGGGTTTCCTGTTGTATCAATGTTTCAGTAAAAATGTATCCAAATATTAAATATGAATACGATTTAATTTTTCCATCCAGCCCCTTACGGAGGGAGACAAAATTTTTTAGGTCAGTACGTCACTGGTCCGTAAAGAACTCTGGATATGATTGAAACACCTAAAGATATCGGGTGCATGAAATATCAAATTTGAGTTTGTCCAAAGATGGCATTATCGCTTTTTATGCCTCCGCATCAGGCTGAATATTGAAAGTGTATCCGGATCAATATCTCCATACTTGATAAATATCAGCGCTTCTTCTGTAAATGTGACAATATAAGCACAAATAATAAAGGTAATAAACCAGGCCGTGTTAAAGAAATATGATAAAATTACCAGAAAATATACCAGAATTGCGCAAAGTTTTGCCAGGAAGGTATGCATGAGAATCACTTTCCCGCAACAGATATACGAAATAAGCATGGACGCCACCAAAACCCCCATGAAAATAAAAAATAAGATCAGGTTGGGGTTAAAATATTCTGTATACAGGGCATAAATAAACCATGCCGACGATAAAAAGAAAAATAAATCGGCGGTGGAATCCAGGTGCTTCCCAATCTCTGTTTTCATATTGAAACGGCGGGCAATAAAGCCATCAAACATATCGGTCATTCCTAAAATTGCATATGCTACCGTAAAAGAAAAATACATTTTTAGTGCAATGAAAATAAACAACAACGGTAAGAAAACAATTCTGGATACCGAAAGAATGTTAGGAATGGTGATATACTCTTTTTTAAACATAGATTTTCCCCCATCTAAAATAAAACAATAAATACGTTGAGCATTGATTTGGTAAATGGTTTACCCAGAACGCTGGAAATGGGATTACTCCCCCTCTGAAAGCTACTGAAAAACTCTGCCATAACGAAAACTATGCTCTGCTTCATTCTATTTATATAGTATAATTTATTCTATTATACCTTGAGTACACTATATCGACAATCTTTTTTTAAATTCTCGTGTGTAATCCATCCATTCATCGTTACTTGTTACACGCTATATACTTGAGATATAGCTATGCATAACGGAAACTACGCTTCATTTGCAAGAGCTGTGTAGCCAGGGTGAGAGCAATCATAATTTCCATAACAATACAATTCAACCAATTCATTCTTGTTTACAAGAACGCATGTTCTGTTTTAAAATGATATCAGGATAACGGTCTTTTATCGAGGTGACTGTTTTATGAACGACAAAATCATTATGCATGTGGATGTAAACAGTGCATATTTAAGCTGGGAGGCAGCATACAGGCTTCAACGTGGTGAACGTGTTGATCTGCGGGACATTCCATCTGTCGTCGGCGGCGATGAAGAGAGCCGGCATGGTATCGTTCTGGCCAAATCAATTCCGGCGAAAAAACTCAAAATTCATACCGGTGAAAGTTTGTTCTCGGCACGCCGGAAATGCCCCAATCTCGTTGTGGTTCCTGTTCGATACCACTTGTATATGATGTGCCATAACGCCATGTTGAATATCCTTCGTGATTTTTCACCAATAGTGCAGGTCTATAGCATTGATGAGGCCTTTCTGGATTATACCGGAGTCCAGCAGGTTCATGGAAATCCGGTCGATGCCGCTTATCGCCTTAAAGACAGAATTAAGAATGAGCTGGGCTTTACTGTTAACGTAGGTATCTCCAGCAACAAGCTTTTAGCCAAAATGGCGAGTGAACTAAAAAAACCTGACAGAGTGCATACTCTTTTTCCTGATGAAATTAAGTGCAAAATGTGGCCGCTGCCCGTCGGTGAGTTGTTCATGGTCGGGCGGGCAACCGCACCAAAGCTGTATCGTATGAATATTTTCACCATTGGAGATCTGGCTAATTCGGATCCAGAGCTTTTAAAATATTTTTTGAAAAGCTGGGGGAAACTAATTCAAGATTATGCCAATGGCATTGAAGACAGTCCTGTTGCAGCAAACGCCCGTACACTTATCAAAGGCATTGGAAACTCCACCACCATTCCCTTTGATGTAGATACCCTTGATGAGGCCAGGAAGGTCCTTCTGTCCCTCTGCGAAATGGTTGGTATGAGACTGCGACAGGCGGGGTTCTGCGCAAAACTGGTGTCGGTATATCTGCGAAGCGCCGACCTCAGTGGCAGGTCACATCAACGCAAATACGGTGTCGCCACCGATGATACCTATAAAATATTTCATCTGGCGGCAGAACTCATGGAAGAAATCTGGACCGGCGAAGCACTCCGCGGCATGGGAGTTCATGTTTCGGAATTGGTCCCAAATGATTTTTTACAAATGTCAGTGTTTGATGCTTTCAATGAAAAAAGACGTCGTCTGGATCAATCAATCGATGAAATTCGGATGCGATTCGGAACCAAATCCGTTGTTCGCTCCATCTTTCTGAACTCCGGTCTTGCCCCTATCACCGGTGGCGTTACCGAGGACTTCCAGATGATGTCATCGTTCCTGTAAGTGACTTTTTTTGATTCTTACTGCCAAAGGCTTCCTCTTTATTGTATTTCAAATGTAGCCTGAAGTCCAACAGTTCCAATGGATGCCAGGCTTTTTATCTCTGTAACTGTCAAAGACAAGAATGTTCTATTCGGAGGGCATGACGGTATCCTCTGGGAAAACAGCATCCCTTTCCAGAGTTTCCGATTTAAAGCATGTGTAAAGGACGACTTGCCCCTTTCCATTTTCATCGTTTGTAGGGTATTTTCTGTATAGGTACACATAAACATCTTCATTGACAGCAACAACAAGTGTTAATTCCCTGTAGTCATGGTTCTTATCATCTCTTTTAGTAGATTCTTCGTCTATGATCCTATACAACATTTCATTCCCATATTCCTGCTGCAGGGCTGCGATGATTTCACTCAGCTCTTCCTTGGTAAAGTCGGTGATGATTCCACCAACTGGGGGATAATCGTCTTTGAGTTTATCCAGCCTTTTTTTCGTGGCTTCCCATTGCGCTACACTTCTTTTAATTTTGTTGATAGGGTCATTGTTTACCCTTTCCATGATATATGCGCCACCGCCGATGAGCAAAATCATAACCATCGCCCAAATTGTTCCTTTGGCTGATTTTCTGGATTTATCATCTCCGTTCTCTTCTCTGTGATAATATAGATAAGCGAATGACAGGACAAACAAAACCATAAAGAAAAAACCAAACCCAAGCATGCATAACTCATAGTAACGGTTAATAGAGATGCTTATAGCAGGAACATAAGTAATCAGACAAAGTACCAACATGGTAAACATCGACTTAGGATTCCATGATCGGGAGAATATCTTGACCTCAAGGTCATCGTTAAGCAAGTTCGAAGAACTGACCTTCTCTCTTGTAAATATCATTGCGAGCGATGAAAGGATATGATGTGCTTTTACTGTCTTTTCATCCCGCCTTACATCCCTGTCGGGTAGAATAACTCCATGCAGAATAACAGCGATGGTAAAAACGACAAGCAACGAACTGTTTACAATGATTATCACATTCAGATCGGTGTAGGAAATAAAGAAGAAGCTTGTTGCAGCACAAAGAAAAGCGCCAAACGCTGCAATAACTTTTATTCTTTGCAGTCCACGCAGCATTCATGTCTCCCCCTTCATGCTCCCTAATATGTATGGAAATCAAATGATGCATCCTTTATCACACTGCACTGTATAATTTTGTTATCTTAATTCATTATAGCATTAAGTGGATTTGCTTACAACGAGACACCGAGCGATTAGGTTGACACGGCGAATTCATGAGCCCATAAATTACCAATTAGCTGAAGCTAAGTTAATATCCGAAAATGGCCTGAAACCATTATAAAATATGCGTTTCAGGTCATTTTTTTGTTGCTTTTTGGAGTAAAATGTTATATAATATAAATAAATAATAACAGAAAAGGAATATTATAATATGTACGAAGGAAAATTTTTTGAGAGCTTTTCAATCCTTGAAGATCGCCGGGAACAAGGGAAAGTGTTACATAAGCTTTTGGATATAGTCTTTATTGTCATAGCAGCTGTTATTTGTGGGTGCAACGAGTGGAAAGATATAAAGCTTTGGATGGATATGGAACTTAATCAATTATGGCTAAGAAAGTATATACGTCTGCAAAATGGGCTGCCATCTCTCTCAACAATAGGCAGGTTATTTAACATCATTAATCCAAAACAATTTGAAAAATGCTTTTCTCTATGGATGGGACAAGCTATTGAGTTAGATGATTACGATATTATCAGCATAGATGGGAAGACCAGTCGAGGCTCCATTGATGAGGAATCCAGAGGGATTCATATAGTAAGTGCTATTTGTCGCTCGCATAGCCTTGTCATCGGGCAGGTAAAAACAAACGAAAAAAGCAATGAAATTACTGCAATCCCGGATCTGCTGGATATGTTGGTCATTAAAGGGTGCACTGTCACTATAGACGCAATGGGATGTCAGAAGAAGATTGTTGAAAAAATTGTGAATGGGTGTAAGGCTGACTATGTATTAAATGTTAAGGCTAACCAAGAAAGCTTGCTTAATGATATTGTAGAACACTTTCAGAATCATGAAATGGTTAACAAGCGAGAAAATCTGAATATTGCCCATCAACTCACGAAAAACAAAAAGGATCCAATCGGAGATTCATCATTATCGATGTTGAGAACAATAGAAAAAGGTCATGGACGAATAGAGAGTCGAACTTATTATTATTCTCAAGATATTCAATGGATGCTGGACGCCAGAAAGGAATGGATAGGACTTAAAGGCGTTGGCATGGTTTTGAGGGAAGTTGAAGTTGGCAATAATAAATCCAGCGAATATGCTTATTTTATCGGTAGTGTCAATACAGTAAAGCAAATGGAAAAGGCTGTTAGAAACCATTGGCAAGTTGAAAGTTTTCATTGGAGTTTGGATGTAACATACCGGGACGATGCTAATAAGACTCGAAAGGGATATGCTCCTCAAAATTTAGCCCTCATAAAAAGAATTGCGTTTAATGTTGCAAAAAAAGACACTACAGTTCGTCCTAAAGAAAGTATGAAGGGAAAACGATTTGTGGCATCCATGGACTTTAAATACCGTGATCACTTAATAAAGATAAACTTCATGTAAGATTAATGTGGCGGGATATCTCCATTTAGGAATTTCCGGCTTTCTTTATATTGCAATTTGGTCTGTTACTCTTTAATG
>JAAYKJ010000006.1 GCA_012522505.1 Clostridiaceae bacterium | reverse complement strand
ATATATCACAAGTCAGCGCATATGAAAATCAGTATAATGATATTAGTGGGACATCTGTCAGCTGCAAAAACATATTTCTATCGGAGGTGTATCCCCGATATTTATGGAGGTGGTATTTTGAAATTCAGTGATGGTTATTGGAATCTTAGAAAAGGTGTTACTCTGCACAGCCCCGCTGAAGCCCGTGATATATCTGCGGAGCAAAAGCTTTTGAAGATCACGGCGCCCACGAAAAAAATTCACCATAGAGGAGACACTCTGAACCTGGCACAGCTTACCTTTGAGTTTTCTTCTCCCATTCCAGATTGCATCGGTGTTAAAATATTCCATCACAAGGGTAGGGTCGATCATGGGCCCGCATTTCAGCTGTATGAAAATCCAGACACCCCTGTAGAAATTCTGTTTACAGAATACCAGGCCATGCTTGTCAGTGGAGACCTGTCGGTTCAGATCAAAAGAAATTCCCCCTGGCAGATAGACTATTTTTATCGGGAAAAGCGCTTGACTGGAAGTAAAGGAAAGTCTTCCGGTTATCTTGACGTGAACGGCTCTGGATGTTATATGCGCGAACAGCTTGATCTGAATGTCGGTGAATGCGTTTACGGCCTTGGTGAACGATTTACTCCGTTTGTAAAAAATGGCCAGAGTGTTGACATATGGAACGAAGATGGCGGAACATGCAGTGAGCAGGCTTACAAGAACATTCCATTCTACCTGACAAACAGAGGATATGGCGTTTTTGTAAACCATCCCGAATGTGTTTCATTTGAGGTGGCTTCTGAAAATGTAAACAAGGTTCAGTTCAGCGTGCCCGGTGAGTCTTTGGAATATTTTATCATCGGTGGAAGTTCTCCGAAGGAGGTTCTTGCAAAATATACCTCCCTTACCGGGAAACCAGCACTCCCACCTTCCTGGTCCTTTGGTTTGTGGTTGACAACATCATTTACCACAAGTTATGACGAAGCAACCGTTACCCAATTTATCGGCGGCATGATAGAACGGGATATTCCACTGCAGGTTTTTCATTTTGATTGCTTTTGGATGAAAGAATTCCAATGGTGTGATTTTAAATGGGATCATGATGTTTTTCCCGATCCGAGTGCAATGCTGCAGCGTCTGAAAGAAAAGGGTTTGAAGATCTGTGTTTGGATTAATCCGTATATCGCCCAGAAATCATACTTGTTTGACGAGGGTATGGAGAAAGGGTACTTGGTGAAAACACCCGATGGTAATGTGTGGCAGTGGGATAATTGGCAGTCTGGCATGGGATTGGTGGATTTTACAAACCCAGATGCTGTCGCCTGGTACCGGTCAAAACTAAAAGAGCTGCTTGATATGGGGGTGGATTGCTTTAAGACCGATTTCGGTGAAAGAATCCCTACCGATGTAGTATATTATGACGGTTCAGATCCCTTTAAAATGCACAATTATTATACCTATTTATACAATAAAACCGTGTTTGATCTGCTTTGTGAAGAATGCGGAGAAAACGAGGCTGTTTTGTTCGCGCGTTCTGCCACTAGTGGCGGACAGCTATTTCCGGTCCATTGGGGTGGCGATTGCACAGCAAATTATACGTCGATGGCGGAGTCCCTTCGTGGTGGTCTTTCACTATGCCTTTCAGGATTCGCATTCTGGAGTCATGACATCGGTGGTTTTGAAAGAACCGCTACACCCGATCTGTATAAAAGATGGACAGCTTTTGGGCTTCTTTCGACCCATAGTCGGCTACACGGAAATGAAACATACAGGGTACCATGGCTTTTTGACGAAGAATCGGTAGAAGTGCTGCGTTTCTTTACAAAACTAAAATGCAGGCTGATGCCATATATTTACGCAGCCGCTTGCGCCGCTTCAACAGAAGGTATCCCAGTGATGCGGGCAATGTTATTGGAATTTCCTGACGATCCATGCTGCGATTATTTGGATCGCCAATACATGCTTGCAGAAAGTATTCTTGTAGCTCCCATATTCTCTGAGGATAAAAGCGTACAATATTACGTTCCTGAGGGAACCTGGACCAATTTTATCACAGGAGAAAGGATTCATGGTGGCAGATGGCGTAAGGAAACACATGATTATTTCAGCCTGCCTATGCTCATCCGTCAAAACAGTCTGATCGCGATCGGCGATCGTGATCACAGCACCGATTATGACTATGCGAATAACGTGACTTTACAGCTTTTCGACCTGCAAGACGGTCACGAATGCATGTCGGTGGTTTACAATACCAAAGGGCAAACCGAGCTTAAGGTAACCATCACAAGAAACGGAAATACCATGGAGGTTCAGGCAATTGGTTCGGGTAAACCCTGGAAGCTCCTCTTAAGAGGAATCATCGATGTTCAAGATGCCAGCAGCTTTGATATCCGTTCGGTACCGGAAGGGACACTTATCACCCCGAAACCAGGAACAGAACATAGCTTTACTATTATTACCGGATAGATCTTCATCGGAGTTTATAAAAGCGGCGAAACAGAATTTAGCCATAGAAATGTATTTAACCTGGGGCAATTATTGCCCCAGGTTAAAATTGTATTAATTATATTTGGCAGATCCCTTTTACATCTATTTTTCGTCATTTTCCGGACGATAAGGGAAAATTTTTACAAGCAGGGTTATCAGAACATAGAACAAAATCAATACCAGAAAAACCCCGGCCAGACCGTATTGCATTAATTGTAGTCCCAATGAAATATCACTCATTTATATTCCTCCCCTTACAAAGACAATAACCACGGAACAAGAGCAAGCACCATACCGCCAGCGACTATCGAACCCAGCTGGCCGGCAACATTCGCACCTACAGCTTGCATCAGTATGAAATTTGTTGGATCTTCCTTCTTCGCCATCCTTTGTACTATCCTGGCTGACATCGGGAAAGCGGAGATACCGGCTGCACCCACCATCGGGTTCACTTTTTCTTTGCTGAACAGGTTCATCAGCTTGGCTAACAAAACGCCTCCGGCCGTATCAAATACGAATGCCACAAGGCCCATTAACATGATAATGATGGTTGATGCATTCAAAAAGCTTTCGTAATGCATTGTTGAACCAATTGTTATTCCCAAAAGCAGGGTTACTAGATTTGCCAGCTCGTTCTGAGCGGAATTGGATAATCTTTCGAGTACGCCGCATTCACGAATCAAGTTACCAAACATCAGAAGACCGACCAAGGCAACACTAATGGGAGCAACAATCCCAGCGATAATCGTGATTACAATTGGAAACAGAATTAAAACGGTCTTTGACACCTTAACATCCTTATACTCCATACGGATCAAGCGCTCTTTTTTTGTCGTGAGTGCTTTAATAACCGGCGGTTGAATTATGGGCACAAGGGACATATAGGAATAAGCGGCCACAGATATTGGCCCGATTAAATGCCTTGCAAATTTTGAGGCAACAAAGATGGACGTTGGACCATCGGCAGCACCAATAATACCAATTGATGCAGCTGTTTTCAGATCGAACCCTAAACCCGGAAAAGCCTTGTTAAGCAATAAAGCAACCATGATCGTAAAGAAAATACCAAACTGGGCTGCAGCTCCAAACAAAAGCATTTTTGGATTCTTTAATAGCGGTGAAAAATCTATCATGGCCCCTACTGCAACAAAAATCAACACTGGGAATATTTCTGTAAGGATGCCCGAATTGAAAAATATTTGCAGGACTCCTGGTTCAACCTTATAAGCCTGACCATTCTCAACCACATAGTTAAGCTCCCCGGTAAAGAAATCTTGCAGGGATGGAAAATCATTAATGATCTTCGTTACTGTGGCATCCAGTTCCCTTTCATACTCCCAGATCGATTTCAACGGCAGGTTAACCAAAATTGCTCCAAAGCCAATGGGCAACAGCAGCATAGGCTCATAATCTTTTTTGATGGCCAGATATATGAGCACTCCCCCAATCAAGTACATGACAAGGTAACCCAATTTGAACTCTAAAACACCCTGAAATAATTGAGCGAATTGTTCCATCACGAACCCCTCCCTTTGTTTGCTTCAAGGTAAAAGTTTACAAAAAAACTTTTACCACAACGAGTGTTACGGTAAAAGTCTCGCCATCATAGTAATTTTATGACCAGATGACCGGGCTTACTGCCGTATTGACGACCATCCAGACAGCGTACTGCTGCAAGCTACTCCCTTAAACCATTCAGTTAAATATTATAGCTCATCATTCAAGAATTAGCAAATACTTTTCTACTTCGTCAATTTTCTTTCTTTTGTCCCGGAACTGCGTAACTTACTTTCCAGGAAAAAGCTTCTTCGTGTTCCAGACTTTAAGAACTACTTCACGATATACCCTTCATCTTCAATTGTTTCTTTGATTAATTGCTCATTGATCTTTTCATCGTCAAACTCTATAGAAATCTTCTTGTTTTCCAGGTTTACTATTACTCGCTCGACACCATTGATACGTTCAAGCGCATGCTTAATTTTACTTTCGCAATCAGAGGCCATTTCGTCTACCGTAATGATGATTTGTGCGTCTGCCATTTATGCCACCTCTTCAATTCATTTGACTAGTTGTCCATTGCAGGGTTTAGCCGAGCCTTGTCGGCAATTATCTGATTATACCATGATTACGCAAATTGTTTCAATAGTAAGGTTTACCGTACATGACATTACAATGATGAATTAGCATCATATGGTAAATGTGTTCACGGAATGTTTTCCGGTACATATGCCCGCAAAGCATTGAAGGCTCCTGAAAGAGTATAATCACCAAGAGAGGATGGTACCATGAAGGTTTCTCCCATATGAAACTGCATCGAATCCCTTCCCCACTGTATAGTTCCTTCTCCTTCGAGACAGATATAGATATGAAATTGCCTGTTCAGCGTTGCTTGCTCGATATTGCCATTAGCCCTGAACAGTTCAACGCAAAAATAATCATTCTTAACAAGAACCATGGCCGTTCCATTTCCCGACAAGTCATAGGGCACTCCATCACCTTGTACCGCTTGGCGTTGGCCATTAAAATTGATAACCTCCATAGCCTTGTCCAGATGAAGCGGCCTGGTGTTTCCAAATGCATCTGTACGGTTATAATCATATATCCGGTAGGTAATATTTGAATTCTGCTGAACCTCTGCCAAAACAATTCCCTCACCGATAGCATGCACCAAACCTGCTGGAATATTAATAAAATCTCCTTTTTTCACCGGCACCTTTTGAAGACAGTCTTCTACGCGTTTTTCCTGTACCGCCTTTTCAAAGACTTTCCGCGTAACACCTGGCTTCAAATCAAGGATAAGACAGGCATCTGGTTTCGCATCGATAATATACCACATCTCATTTTTTCCTTGTCCGCCTTCATGACGTCTGGCATAATCATCATCAGGATGAACCTGGACCGATAATTTGTCATTCGCGTCGATGAGCTTGATTAAAAGCGGAAACACAGCGATTCTGTCCTGCCCGGTTATTTCTTTGCCATACTCATCCAAAAGTGCCTGTAAGGTTCTTCCCTTGAATAATCCATTTTTAACCACACTCATTCCATCGGGATGACATGACAATTCCCAGCTCTCTGCAACCTTTCCTTCCGGAAGTTGTTTACCAAACTTGCTAAGATTCCTACCGCCCCACAGATAATCCTTGTAGACGGGTTCAAATTTCAATGGATAAAACATTCATACCTCCATAAACAGTTATAGCTCAGCAGATATTCGCAACGAGGGTAAATGAATCCTTTTCAAAATGTTTACACGGGTGGTTAACTCACACCATCCGTGGCTCCTGTCTCGGGTGTAATCTCAATAAACCAAGTCTTATTGGCGTTTTGAAAAAGTATGCAAAACAGCCTCATGCTCTGAGAGCAAGAAAAACCTTTTTGTATCGACAAAATGCACCTTCAAGGTCAATCCTGCCTGAATAAAAACATCGGTGAGGTTTCCTGATGCGTCATAGAACGTCGCTTCAGTACCCGAAATGACAGCTGCTTTGTTTTGATATATTTCAATGCTGTCTACTCTGTTTTCAATCTCAATTCGTTTCGTTTCTCTGCCATATTCATCAAAAAACAGTAAGCTGTTTTCTACGGCAAAAACCGTTCTGCCATTCTCAAACAGACCTGCTGCATAAAGCTCGGTTTCAAAATGATGCGACCATAACAACTCCAATCCATGATCATAACACTGGGCAGCATTTTCTCCGATAAAAAGATGGCGTTGACCTGCGTCAAGCATGATGGGATATAAGCCTTCCAGTTCTATGCTGGTAACAGGATTTGATTCAAGCGTGCTACGGTACTGACGAATAATTGTAGTGACTTGGTTGGTATTCATCCCAAGCCCATACAGGATAAAGTACTCATTTTCTCCTTCATGAGTTGATTTTGCATAAAAAGGATAATAATCATCAATATAGAGTGTACCTATTTTAATATTGTTATCGGTTGAAACGGTATGGATTGCTCTTCTATAACCTGCATCATTTGTTGTGATAAACATTAAGGCATTATCCGTTATAGCCCCAAAAGCAATTTCTGCTTCCAGCTTATCCTTGCGTAAAAGCTTTCCATCCCGAATGACCAAATAGTTTTTTCCGGTTTGTTCATATACCAGAACCCATCTTCCACTAATATGAAGAACCGGTTTTCTTATCTCATGCGTGTAATACCAGAGCTCTTCCCCCTTTGAATTCATCAGCCGGATATCACTGTCGGTCATAAGGAGCAGATGATCCATATATGTTCCTGAGCCGACTATGCTTAGATTCTCAAATAGAAAAGAGCTTTCTGCAATAACATTATGTTCTTCCTTCAATGCATCCAAAATTTTTCCTGGTTTAAGCTGCTCCCATTTGAAGGTGGCCTCCGTATCACCCCGAAACGCAAACAATACAGCAAAAACAACCCCAGCGATAAAGGTGATAAGCACTGCAAGTTTGAATGCAATTCCTTTGGATTTTTGATTTCTTTCACTTGTCATTTGTAACCATCCAATACTATGTTATCCTGAGTAAGCGCACGGAAACATTGGATTAACCTCCGAAGCCTGCCTCATCAATATTTCAGTAAACTCAACAGTTCAATGGCTTTGGCATATTGCTTGTCCACTGTTTTGCGCAAAATATCCAGCTCGAGGTTCAGGGCTTGCTTTGTCGGATCATCCAAAACACCGGTAATCGCGATGTCATTTTCCTGTTGGAATTGTTTCAGAAACTCACAGGTCTGTGCATCCAGTACGCTATCCGGATTGTCCAGTTCAAAGCCTTTTGCACGAAGGATTTTTTCAGCACTGAACACATCATTGCCCGCTCCATTCAGTTCAATGGTTCCAGATGATACCAGTAAATTGATAGCCTGAACGTCTATTCCATTCACAAGCTCATAATCTTCCACAGGAAAATCCGGAACAAGACCTTTGCCGTCTATCCTATTCCCATCTCTGGTCAGGTAATGCCCGGTTGTTACTTTTGACCACCCTATCAGCTCTGAGTCATTCAAATCGATTCCGTACTGATTGATCCATTCATACCCGTTTACAATGCTTTGCCCATATTCCAGCTGATACTTTTTATATGCTTCCGGAGTCAATATTGGGTATAAATTCTGAACAACACCTTTTCCATAAGTTTGAGTTCCGATAAGAAAGCCATCCCTTGATTCCTGTATCGCACTGGCTAGTATTTCAGAAGCACTGGCAGAATTTCCATTCACCAGAACAGCTGGCAAGTACTTGGTTTCTTTCAGGTAGGAAAGGTACTGAATATCATTTTGTTTTTCTGATTTAAAATCAAGAGTGGTGATGATTCCCTCTCTGACCAGAAGCCTGGCAATACTTACTGCCTGAAAAACTTCTCCGCCGGGGTTGTTACGAAGGTCCAAAACCATTTTCCAAATACCACGGTTATCCATCTCTTTCAGCGCATTCTCAAAAAAACGGTAGCTGTTTCCGGAAAAGGAATCCAGGCGTATGTACATGATGTCGCCCTCGACCCTCCATGTGACCGGACTGATATTCACGGTACCGCGTTCCACACGAATCGTAACCACATCCAAACCACGGAGGATTCCCAGTTCAACAAAGGTGCCGGCTTCACCTTTGATGAGAGAAGCAACATCCGTTGAGGAAAACCCAGCCACATCTGTCCCGTCAACCCGGACGATTATGTCATTGGCAAAAACTCCAGCCCCTTCGGCGGGAGAATTGGTAAAAACCCTTGTGACCATAACACCTTCAGGAACCTGAATGATCTCTACCCCGATACCTTGATAATTTCCTTCAATCGTATCAAAAAAAGAGGTCGCTTCTTCAGAAGTATAGAATGTAGTGTAGTCATCCATTGTATCAAAAATGCCTTTCAAGGCACCCGTAAGCAATTCATCTCTAGAAATGTCCATATAATAATGCTCTCTGGCCATATCCATGACATTGTCCAAATAATCTGAATAGTCTTCGGCCTGTAACGGAACAACCAGTATAACCTGAAGAATAACCAGAAATATGATTCCAACGAACCTCTTTTTTATTTTCATAAAAACCTGCTTTCCCGGTAAAGCCTGCTCCCAGCCTGCAACACAGGCATATTCTACTACAGGGAACAGGAAACCTACCGTCCTTGAATTTCAGTTAAATTCTATCATTCTTATTTCCCAGTTGCAATAACTCAGACTAATAATTCAGAAGCCGCTCCCGGTAATCCTTTACAAGGTCCTCACCCATATATTGTACCAGGCGATAAATCAGCGCTGATGCCCTTTCCCAGGTCAAATTTCCCTCCGGATAAAAATAACCGCGGTTGTCGCCTTCGACAAGTCCGATTCTGTACGCAACTGCTGTGGCATTTCTGGCGTATTCTGGAATATTGTCGTTATCAATAAAGGGTGTAACCGCATTCGGATATGCAGCAAGGCCTTCCAAACCCAACGCACGGATGAGGATTGTAACAGCTTCTGCCATTGTGATGTTTCTATCGGGTGAAAACCGTTCCATGCCTGTTCCCTGAATGATGTTGCGGGTGTGTGCTGTTTTTATTTCTTCGTAGAAAGGATCTCCAGGATCAAGATCGGTAAAAGGCGATACTTCCGCAGCAGAGGAAACACGGGTAGACGTCCTTGTTCTTGTTATCAGATCGGGATCCTGCGGGATGTCTTTTATGGCCCTGACTACCATGGCTGTGTATTGACTTCTTGTAACATAATCTGCAGGATTGAATTTTTCTCCGGTTCCGGGAATAACTTCAAGGCTGAACAGGATCTTAACCGGCTCTTCAGCCCAATGTCCTTTTAAATGCTTCAGATCCGGAACCATCAGTCGGGTATTAACAGGCTGTGTATCCAATCCAAACCGCTCACTGAACGTGGTTAAAACATCGGTGGCTTTTCCATTCTTGTCAAACTCGGGCATTGTGGCGTCGTACTCAAGTATGCTTTCCTCCCAGTTTTGTTCCACATATCCGCCTTCAAAGCTAATCTGCCAGGGTTCGTTTTGAATATAGCGAAACCCCTTTTTAGCAGCACTGGATACGACGACCCTGGCAAAACCTCCCCAAGATACTGCACCTTCATCTGCTGCGGGCTTTGCTGAAAATACCATATTCACTGTTCCGGATTTTGCACAGCTCCAATACTGATCATAGCCATATTGGTTTCCTGTCATTTCAACCGTTATCGTTCCGCCTGTATCCAACACGTCATAGGTCTTTGTCAGCTGATATTCCCCAGCATTATACAAAACAGCGGGTTTGGGGTCAACAATGCCCGAGCGGGAAAACCTGTATTCGGACAATCTGTAGGTTGCGTCCCCCACTCTGACAATTTCTGTTGGTGTTCTGGTAATCGTACTGGATTCGACGGTCTGTCCGTTTTCCTTGGTTTCGGTTTGCGTATCCATCACGATTACTCGGGTTAGAGTTGCGTCCTGCTCTGCGTTTTCAAGTTCATACGTATATGTAGTATTGATCCTGCCTTGCCTGACATTTTTCTTCACCGTCATTGTCCCTTCAAAGATAATCGGCTTTCCTGTCAGGAAACATACCTCCCGATATTTGTATGTGTTTGCTTCATATGGATCAGCTGCAGAAATCCCACCTTCATACCCCATTGAACCGGTATAGGCCGATACACCAGCAGGCCCGGTCAACAAGGCGCAGCATAATATTATTCCCACCGCCGCGATGCATTTTCTTTTTCTGTTCATTCTTTATCCTCCGATTCATTCAATAGGATTCAGCGATAACAACAAATGCGTTATTTCCGCTAATAGCGCGTATCACTGTCACTCTGTCCCCTACCTCCAACAAACCTGCATCGATGATAATACCGTTTTTGAACAAGACGGTATTAGGCAAAAGCGTATATACCGTATCTGGCTTGTTCTGCCATTTCCAGGTTCCAGGGTTGAATTCCATCGCCTCACTGACCAAAATTGACGAAGCGGGTGAAACGATGTGCCCGAAAGAGTCACGTGCTAAACCTGTAAGGGTTTTGATACGGCCGGTACAGACAATGTCACCATAGGGTGCTGTGCTGACCAGCATCGCCTTTCCTTCCTGATTGAGCACATAGACCGTTCTGTTTTTATAGCTCTCCGTTCCCGTGTCATCAAACACATCAAGATCGGTTCGTCCGTCATCGTCCAAGATGCGGGTTGTGGCAGGATCGATGGTCAGGGTTTTGGGTACATTCACATATTCCCATTCAGGATTTCTGAATTGAGAGAAAGACTGCAGCGTCATGCTGCTTAACGCATCAATCTGTGTAATGCGGCCTCTCAGCAAAGTCAAACCAGTGTCTACGGCCGGTTCACGAAGCCATAGAATATTTGCCTTTCTTGTTCCGTCCGGTAGACTTCCAGCAACAAAGGTCACTTCGTCCATGCTCTTTACCTGATTGGGTTCAAGAAGCTTACCACCCTTTATGATGAGCGAATCCTCGTCATACACCAGTGGCATGTCCCCGTTCATCAGTGTAAGACTGCCCTGCCCAGGACGTGCCTGAAGAATTGTGTCATTGCTAATTTCGGTCTGAAGGCTTTGGTCATCGATTGACATGCGGATGATCGTATCATTCCCCAGCATGTTTTCCCCAATGGCCAGGTAAACAGTACCTTGAGCCCCTTTGGGAATTTCAGGACGATAGTTCTCATTCAAAGGCAGTTTTACAAAACCCCTTTCTTCCGATGGCTTCCAGATACCGTTTGTAAACTGTTGTAAACCAGATACCACTAGATTTCTGCTTAAAGAATCAAAATAATTCATTTGTCCTTTATAGATCGCTTTAGCTTCCAGCCTTTGTTTCTCAACGGTGATTTCACCGATCACTGTCGCGTTACCCGCTGTCTGCAGGAGTATTCTGACATTGTCTCCCTCGGACAGGTCACTCCAATAGATACGTCTGTTTGTATGAAACATGGGCGTATTTTCCGGAACAAGAAGCTGGAGTGCCGTACCATCCTGCTTTTCCAACTGAAGAAGACCGTTTCCTTTGGTTCTGACCCTTCCATATACAGGATAATAATTATCCGCGCCGCTGATCTTCTTCACCGTTCCGTCTTGATCCAGCCTGATGAAAACACTGTCACCAGGTTTCAGATCTTCAAATGTCGCAGCATTTCCGTTTTTATATACGGTAACCCTGTCGGGCCGCATCCAGGAATAGGTTCGAAAACTGGAGAGCTCTAAGCCAGCCTCTGGCGAGGTGCCTGAGCCATCTGGGAAATACAACGTTATATAACCCAAAACTGGATTGATTTCCTCCAGGGTACCACTGACAATACCTTCCTCCTGTAACAGCCGCGTATGCACCTTTTCCATTCGGGTAATCAATCCATTTTCCAACGTAAGCAGCATTAATGATTCGGGTTTAACATCCCGAAGGGTTTTATTGACTAAATCAATAATAATTGAAGCGTCCTTGCTAACTGTTAATTCTTCAATTTTCCCAGTGGGATCAATGCGGGAAATGCCTTCTGAACTCAATAGACGAATATCTGGAAAAGGTATTTCGGTTATCATATCACAGCGTACCATACCGGCAGATTCGTCGGTGGATAGAATTTTTACCAGCTTGTATTCCGTTTTTTTCTGCCCTTCAACAACGGTTACATAATGAACCTGATTCCCACGAACAATATAGGTAATAAGCTGTCCTTCCCGCATTGCGGCTTCATTGTATAAAATGTTTCCAGCATTGACAATTGTCCCGTCGGCCAGCGCACTGCTGTTGTTTCCTGTAAGTTCATTTGCAGCAGTACCTGTATATGGACGCGAAAACTGAAACTGGTGAAGCATTCCATCGCTGCAGCGCACATTAACATAGGTAACTGTTTTTTCACGCCCAGAGGTTTTATCTTCATACCGGGTAATTTTTTCAATAAAACCCTTCATCTTTTCCATATTCAACCTTGAAAATAAAAACGGTTCAGCATTTTGCAATATCTGAGCAGCCTGTTCCCGGGTTACCGGACCTTTTGGACTGAATCTGCCGTTATTTCCGTTCATCACTCTGTTTTGCAGGAGTGCTTCGATATATGGGATACGGTGCGGGTTTGCTTCCTGCCAGTCTACGAAGCTATTAAAGAGATGGGTTTGGGCGTTCACAGGGGTCATTTCCATCACCTTTGCAATATAAAACGCCATATCTTCCCGTGTGGCCGGGCTGCCTCTTCTGAAATCTGCAGGCCCAAGTGCTCTCTGGTCTTCTGAAAATGCGTCGTCATACTCCTCCTGGGTTATCAGACCGTCGTTGAAAGCCAGCTGCAAATACCCATCCGACCACATGGCTGGTGCCATGTTTTTTTTATCTGCCGCATCTCGTTTAAGATCCAGTTCCTGAGCTGCAAGCTGAGCCTCTGCTTCTCTACCGGCCATATTGTAGGCAACGGCAAGTGCTTGTTCTACTGTCAGCATATCGGAAAGACCGAAACGTTTTGCACCGTAGCCTTTCATTAATTCAAGTGCTCCGGTTTCCCATATGGCATCCTTTGCCCAAGTATCTGAATTGATAACATCCTGATAATCAAGGTTTGCAAGAACAGCATCCGGATCCGGTCTTCCTGTGAAAACCCGTTCAGGAGCTTCGTTCGCAGCTTTGATATGGAAAGGCGAATAGAATAACAGTATCATAACAATAAGGATTGGATATCGCCATTGAACTCTTTTACTTTTTTTTATGTGCACATACATCACCTTTTACATCTTTTTTCAATGAGCGCTTGCGCGAATTGTGCGCAAAAGCGCGGTGCGTAAAGCACCTTATTTTACGGGTCGAGCCGTGTGTTGCGTTCCAGTTAGTGGGTTAAACCAAAGCGAGGTTTCCCATGAAAAAGGAAGCACGAGGTTTGTTCACCAAATAAGCTCACCTATTCTCTTTTATCGGTATAAACCCGTCAGAAATGAAGATAAACCGGCAGAAAACAATATTTTTTTAAGCCGCACGATGGCAGCATAGAAGCGAACTATCATCTGGGTTGCAATCTAAAAGGCCCTCCAGAGGAAAGGCCTTTTGGAACAATCTATAGTAGCTGATTTATACGTTTCCACGAACTGGCCGATTAGGCAGTAAGCGAAGATTTATTTCTATCCGATTATGTAGCAGGTGGAGTAAAAATCCAGCTTAAAACTTGAGATTGACCATACTCATCGGGCATTTGTATGATACTCAGTGAACCGATGAAAGGGATGATATATGAGACAGCAACAAAAACGATCAGGCAGCCAATAATGGTACCGAGGGCAAGACCGATGGTTTTGTTTGTCGTGCTCAGGAAATTGCTTTGAGTAATCAGTGTATTGACAAGCTTGCCTACAATCACGACGATCATCTTGACCACAAAAAATACCAGAATGATGGAAATGACCTTTAAGACAGAATAAACCAGCAAATCGGTAATGGAGGTTATGACGTTACTGATGGCCTCTGCGCCGGATGCAAGCGGATTCACACTTTCAAACAATTGCCCGAACATCATATTTTCCTGCAGAAAACTTTGCAGCTCTGGATGCTTGTTGAGGAACTCATAATTGTTTGTTACATCGTTTAGGTTAAGGGACATGTCCTTGAATGCAGGAATACCGGAATATGCGTTTACCAGCGCATCCTCTACCTTCTGGCGGATCTGCGTCCTTTCCATGATCAGCCTGGCCACCTGATCTGAAAACAGGACAGCACAGACTGTTGCCGCAATATAACCGACCAAACTGAACACTGCACTGATAAGGCCTTTGATATAACCGATGAAGGCACAGAAGAAAACCACCCCGATAATGGTGTAGTCCACCCAGTTCAATCCAAAACGAAAAACCTTATCCAATATAATAATTCCCGCCAAAAAGATTATCAGCATAATCAACGGAATTCTGTCGGTACTTGTGCGTTTTTTCTGATTGTATTCATCCTGTGCCATGTTACCCCTCCACTAAATATACCACACGGCTCAACCCGTAAAAAACAAGGCGCATCCAGCGCCCGCGTTTTGTCGCGCAATTCGCGCAATCGCTCATTGAACAAGGATAATTGTATAAAGAAACTATACCATGAATAGCCTGTATGATCAATTATTCCTGATGTGTTTTTGCACACAATTCGCGAAAGGTTGCTGTTCACACGCAATAAAAGCTAGCGGGTGGCTCGGCTGATTTCAATGACGAAGTGAAACAAACTTCAAAGCCATTCTTCCTAAATTAACCTAATAGCGTGCAACTGAGCGACCCAAGATATAAATGAAAAAGAGCATTTCTGCTCTCTATCGTTATCTCCTATTGAATGAACACTGAAAAATTCATGAGGACGAATAATAAAACGGAAAAGATCAGGATGCTAATCGCAATCTTTTTCTTCTTGATGAACATTTTGATATCCCTCCTAAATACAATACAAACAATCCCGAACGTTTTTCGTTCTATATCTGGAAGACATTATAGCACGGATACATCATTTTGTAAAATAAAATTAATATAACTGTAATATTCATAACGCTCACTGTTCCCTTTTGATTGTTTTCAGCATCAGTTCAAAGGTTCTTTCAATCAAAGAGTTGCTATATAAATAAGATAAATCTTGACCTGATGCAGTATTATATATATCATCAAACGATTGATGATTAATCTTAGCTTTTATCAGGAAATACTTGTTAATATCCATGCTGACTGTGGTTTCACTCTATCCATCTTGATTGGTCTGTGTTACAATAATGCGATGGAAACACCTAAAACTACAGTGCGAATTAAGCAGGAAAGGTCGTATAAACATGCCATTTGACGGAGTTGTCACAAAAGCAATAGCGGATGAGCTGAACCGTAATATTTCTGGCGGGCGTATTTTCAAGGTTTACCAGCCAGAAAGGGATAACCTGATCCTGCATGTCCGGGCAAACAACCAGAATATTAAGCTTCTGTTAAGCTGTAATGCCAACGGAGCCAGAATCCATATGACCAGTATCGATTTTGAAAACCCTTCTTCTCCTCCCATGTTCTGCATGCTGTTGCGCAAGCACTTGGTCGGTGGAATTATTCTAAAGGTAGAGTTCTCTGATTATGAGAGAATTATAGGCCTATTAATTGAAATCGATGATGAACTGGGTGACAAAAGCGTAAAAAAGCTGATTATCGAAATCATGGGGAGGCATAGCAACATCATCCTTTTAAACGAAGGTGGCAAGATTATCGATGCAATGAAACATATTGACCAGGATGTGAACCGAGTTCGGGAAATTATGCCTGCAAGAACTTACATCCTTCCACCTTCCCAGAACAAGGAAATTCCGACGAATCTGGATGTTCAGGCATTCATCCTTTCGTTAAGAGAGGATGAAAGACCTCTTTCTAAAATACTGTTATCCAAAATTATGGGTATAAGTCCCGTATTATGTCGTGAAATCTGTATCCGTGCAGGTATAGATCCCGACACGGCACCAAAATTCATGGAACATGCTCAGCTTCTTTCGGTTATCCATACACTAAACAATCTGATCGAAGATTTCGAGCAGGAAAGGTACTCGCCATGTATCGTAACGGACGAAACTGGCAAGCCCATTGATTACCATGCGATTACTCTTTCTCAGTATGGAGCGGTTGAATCCTTTTCATCCATCAGCGATGCTGTGGACATGTTTTATAAGGTCAGGACAATCAAAGAGCATCTGCGAAACAAAGCTGCTGATTTGATTCATATCGTTAAGAACAATATTGAACGATGCGAGAAAAAAATCCGGATACATGTGGGAACCCTTGAAGAAAACGCAGCTCTGGACAAGTATAGACTGTATGGTGAACTGATTACCGCAAACATTTACCACCTGAAAAAAGGGATGGAGCGCTGTTCACTTTTGAATTACTACGCTGATGATGCAACATACGTGGAAATTCCCCTCGATGAAAACCGCTCTCCACAGGAGAACGCACAGTGGTATTTTAAAAAGTATAATAAGGCAAAAACGGCCAACGCTTCTGCAGTGAAGCAGCTAAAGCTTTCACGCCGGGAACTGGATTATTTGGAAAGTGTTTTGTATAGCCTTGAAGAGGCCGATTCATCCGATATGATCGAAGAGATCCGTGAAGAACTGCGGGAACAGGGTTATATTAATAAAACCAACAAACGCAAGAAAAACACCCTCAAATCCGAACCTTACAACTTTTTGTCCAGCGAGGGCTATCCTATCTGGGTAGGCAGGAACAATGCTCAAAATGATGATTTAACCCTAAGGTTTGCTGCGAAGAGCGATATGTGGCTTCACACAAAGAACATTCCCGGATCCCATGTAATTGCCCGAATCCCAGATCCGATTCCCGATAAAACCCTGCTGGAGGCTGCCGCACTTGCTGCCTGGTTCAGCAAAGCTAAAAATGCAACCAGGGTTGAAGTGGATTATGCACGGGTAAAACATGTCCGAAAGCCATCCGGTGCAAAGCCAGGCATGGTCATCTATGTAAACTATAATACGGTGATTGTTGATCCGAAAAATCCAGAGCTAAAATAGTGCTTTGTGGATACGGTTTACTTCATGAATGATTCTCTCTTTGTCCAGTGTTTTGTACTCACCCTTGTGATACAAAATCTTTCCGTCTACAAAAACAGTCTCTACATCGGAGGCCTGGGCAGAATAAGCAATGTTTGAAACCAGGTTATGATCCGGGTAATAATGCGGGCTGTTTAGATCAAGTAGGACCATGTCGGCCCGAAACCCTTCTTGGATTCGCCCTGAATTATTGAAGCCGAGGGCTATCGCCCCATTAACCGTGGCCATCCTGAATGCATCCTGTGCCTTTACGGCAAGAGGATCCAATGAAAAGCCTTTGTGAATCAAGGCTGAAAGATTCAACTCTTCCCACATATTCAGATTATTGTTGCTTGAGGCGCCATCCGTGCCCAGGGCCACATTTAGCCCTTTTTCCATCGCAGTCGGCACGGGTGCGATTCCACTTCCCAGCTTGAGGTTACTTCCCGGATTGTGCACAAAGGTTACGTTTTTTTCTTTCATCTTGTCCATATCACCCTCCGTGACATGAACGCAATGCGCTGCAATAGTGGGTATATCAAAAAGACCAAGATCATACAGATGTTTCACCGGTGTCTTACCATATTGATTCAAGCAGTCATTGTGCTCCTTGACGGTTTCATCCACATGGGTATGAATAATTGTACCCAATTTTTCAGCTGTATCCCGTATTGTGCGAATATACCCCGGAGCACAGGTATACAACGCATGAGGCGCTAATGCGATTCTTATCCGACCCTCTTCAGCCCCGTTCCATTGTTCATATACCGATACCGCTTCTTTCAACCTGTCATCATTGGTGTAATCATCCAGTTCGGCACCATTGATCAATCCGCGGGAAAGAAGGGCCTTTAGCCCGGATGTTGCAGTTGCTTCAGCGATCCTGTCGACAGAATAATACATATCATTAAAGCAGGTTGTTCCCCCCGCAATCATTTCAAGAAGAGCAAGCTGAGAACCCCAATAGATATCATCTGCTGTCAGTTTAGCCTCTATTGGGAAAATGTGCTGGTAAAGCCAAGTATGCAGCTCCAAGTCATCAGCATAACTTCGCAGCAATGTCATGGGGATGTGGGTGTGTGCATTTACCAAACCAGGTATCAACGCTTTACCGGTTCCATTTATCAATGTAAATCCCTTGGTTTCGGGCGGATCTATACCAACATAAGATATTTCTCCACCGTCTGTGATAACTGTTGCGTTTTTCAGCACCCTCACTTCTTGATTGTCTTCGCAGGTAACCACTGTTGCATTCTCGATCCGGTATCCCATATACAGCCTCCTGAATACTTTGTTATGATCAAACTTATTATATCTTTCCAGTCAATCCCTGTCAAAGTGAAGTGTTTCTTGATTTGGTTTTAGACGCATCAATTTTCTGTACTTTGCCTTAAGCATTTGCGCTTTTCATATCAACTCCAGTAAACCCTAGTGATTACACCAAAAGGAAAACCGGAGTTTTCTCCGGTTTAAAGGTGTTTATTCAACATTTCCGCCAAAGCTTCTTTTGATCGAGCTCCGACAACACTTTCTGCAATTTCACCATTTTTAAAGATCATCAGTGTAGGAATACTCATAATTCTGTACTTTTGGGAAACCGACCCTTGTTCGTCAACATTGACTTTTCCTACTTTTACTTTACCTGCAAATTCGTCAGCAATTTGGTCGATTACGGGTGCAACCATTCTGCAGGGACCACACCATGAAGCCCAAAAATCTACTAAAACAGGCTTATCAGACTGTAGCACTTCCTTTTCAAAATTATCATTTGTCAGCGTTAAAACATTCTCACTCATAATAAATAGCATCTCCTTCATATTTTCTTCATTTTTATCTCGATCCACAGCGATTATCATCAGTTCCATGAAGCTTGAACGTACTTTGCTTAAGCTTTTGATAATTTACTGAGAATTGAAATCATCTCGTCAATTTTATTTTCCCTATCCTCTGCATTTTTAACAGCATCGATCAAACATTTTTTAAATTGGTTTTCAAGTAGCAATACAGTGCATTTTTTCAACAACCCCTGTGCTGACAACAATTGAACCAAAATATCAGAACATTGCTTTTTTTCATCTACCATGGCAATAACAGCATCTACTTGGCCACGGGTAGTTTTTAAAAGATTCAGTAGCTTCTTTGCACATTCTGAAGATTCCATCACTTAGGCCTCCTTTAGAATGGTATACCCCCGCCCCCTTGGGTAGGGGATAATTTTATTATAATAAGTGTTAATCACTTTGTCAATAACCAATTTTGAGTTCTCCAGCCGCTTTCAGCCCTATTAATTGAAAAAGTAAATTCCACCCCAATTTCATAGTTAGCTGAATTTAGTTCTGCAAATTAGGAAAAATGAGTACTGTGGAATTTACTTTTGCAAAGTGGAAGTTAACTTTTCAATTGACCACTATTTACGCAAAATCCGGAATTCACAAATAGATCGTGCCCAAAAGACAATAGATGACAGTCCCGAGGTAATAAAGAAATGTAGACAAAACGATTAGAAAAGGTTTATCCATAAGACAAACATAACTACCGATGGCGAAGTAGCAGATAGAGAAATATACAGTATTAACGCCGCTCTTATCCTGTGTTTTGTCAACATGAAATGCATCAAAAGGTAGATATCCAGACATGCATTGTCCACCAAATACGTAATCCCATCAAGTATATTGCGTAAGGATCAAAAAGAATTCATTCAGGACTTGAAAACCGTTTATAAATCTGCATCGGAAGAAATCACTTTCCAGAATCTTGGTCTGGTCGAGAACAAATGGGGTAAGAAATATCTGGTGGTTATACAGTCCTGGTATAATAACTGGGATCATCTTTCTACATTCTTTAAGTATCCGGCCGAAATTCGCAGGATTATTTATACAACAAACACATTGGAAGGATTTAACCGGCAACTGCGGAAATATACAAAAACAAAAAGTATCTACCCTACTGACGAGGCACTCAAAAAATCACTGTATCTTGCAACCATTAACATTATGAAAAAAATGGACTATGGTGGTTCCAAATTTGGGACAAGTAATGGCACAGTTTGCATTGACATTTGGTGATCGCATCGACTTAGGTTTTTGAAGTTTGGGTGTCAGGCATGTACTTTGAAAACAGAATTAGTAGTGACTTCCCGCGATGATTCAAGAATTAAGTAAAGTTTATCAGCTGAATTAACCTTACCGGAAATACAGTAAACTTTATCCGCTTGGAATTGTGCACTTCGGTTATAATCATAAACACGGTAACATCGTTTAGTGTCCAAATCGGTGAGGAGATGAATAATAGCTTTACCATAATCCTTTGATGAAACCCAAATCATGTGGTTGGCACTAAAGTTAAACATGAGCCACCTCGAAGGCAGTAAATTTAGAAGCTGATGTAGGATTTATTACCTTCCTGGAATCTAAAAAAGATTCAGCCCTGTTGTTGCAGGTTCACCGTTGCTTCCCAGCAGAGCGGATTATCGGGCATAGCCGGGCCTCATTCCAATTATTTACCGGTTCATTCATCTTTAAACTATATTTCCGAAAATATTTTTCCGGAAGTGTATAATTTCATGAATTTGGGGCACAATATTGTATAAGAGGACATGTTCTTAATAATTTCAAAAAATATATTTACACACTAATTCTGACACACCCGTAAAATTTCTGGAAGTTCAGAATTTCCGCTAAGGATGCCCTGTTTAGCGCTTTTATTTTTTGCTCTTTTGCTGTATAACCTTTCATATGTTAACGGCAAGATTACTGTGAGACATGTTATTACTTGCTTCGTACCAAAATAATTCTTTTAGTTCTCCTTGAAAATACAATTCATATTTGAATCTCTTTTTTTCTAGAATCCGTTTAAGCTTATACGCATCCTTGATGTATTTTTTATATAGTTTTTTATTTTTTAATGGATTATGTCTTTTAAATTTGTATCTTTCTGATGAAATGACATCCTGTATTGAAAAACTTTCAACTGAACACCTCTCCTCTTTATGAATCCAGCGACCCGACTCAAAATCCATCCTATATTCCTGCAAAAAAAGGTATCCATAATCTGCAATAAATTGTATGGCTTTTATAGTATAATCATATGTATTTGAGTCCATTAAATAATGAAAGTTTACCCTCACCCAGCCAGGCTTAACAAACTTATCTCCTTGACTTATTGCACGTCTGTAAAGTTCTGATTCCTCATCCCCAATATTTAGCAGATAATGACCATATGGACCAGCACATGAACAGCCTGCCCTTCCTTGAATACCGAATAAGTCATTAAGTAATGTAGAAACAAACCTAGGATGTAAATAATGATCCTTATACTTTATATTAAATGAAACTATTCCTAAACGGTTAGTAGATGTCTTTGGCCCGATAATTTGAATGTTTTCGTTAGAAAGAAGCCTTTTAAAAGCAGTCTGTATATATTCCGATTCTTTCTTTTTTATTTGCTTGCAGCCTACTTTAGCCTTTATTTCTAAGGCTATAGCCGCTCTAATAGTTTGAAGAATAGGAGGAGTTCCTGCATCTTCCCTCTCTTCGATGTTATCAACAAAATCGTAGTTACTGGAGCTGACATATTGAACTGTCCCGCCCCCTGCACAAGTAGGGCTAATTAACCCCTTATACAATGCTTTTCGCAAAACCAAAATTCCCGAAGAACCCGGCCCACCAATAAATTTATGTGGAGAAAAATAAATACCGTCTATATAATCATTTTCATTTATCATCTCAATATCTACATAGGGTGCACTTGTTGCAAAATCGAAAAATATTAGTCCACTGGCTCTGTGAACAATACTAGTAATATCATTTATTGGCAAACATATTCCAGTAACATTAGATGCCGCTGAAAATGCACCTATCTTAATACGACTATTGTATTTACTACTATTTATTTTTTCTTCTAAGTCTCTTAAGTTAAGCATCCCATTCCCATCTAAATCAATTTCTACTACTTCCGTATTCCCTTCTTTCCAAGGCAATAAATTTGAATGATGCTCATATCGAGATACGAAGATAACAGGCTTATCCGAAGAATAATATAATGAATTTCTTGCATAGTTAAGTCTGGTTGCAGGAGCTTCATATATTCCCAATATCTGAGTTAGCCGGTGAATAGCTCCAGTAGTGCCGCTACCCACACTTATTATTGCATAATCTTCATTTGCTTTAATCATCTCTCTAATATGATTTTTGGCATCGATATATAATTTATTGGTCTGCATTCCAAAGTAATTGTCTTTTGTATGAGTATTGGCATAGATCTCTTTTACCTTCACTAAATACTCTTCAACAAAAGACAAGCTTCTTCCTGATGCTGTATAATCTAAGTATATAGCTATACGTTCGCCGTATGGTGTTCTTATTTTGACCTTGTTGCCTATAATTTCCTTTCTTAGCCAATCTATTTTCACAATTACCCCTCCTAATTTTGTTTTAACTCATTTATAATAGAATGTTTCGCAATTTTAAGAGTAATGGGGGTAAATGTTAATAATGTAATTGTTATTAGACTTGTTAATACAATATACATTAGCTTTAAATCTATCTTGCTAAAGGTATTAGTATCGCATAAGGTTATTATGTTAGCAACCAATACTCCTATTATTATACCCATTATCATACCCAAGAACTCAAAGGTGAAAACTTGAGTCAATACAGTTGCTACCAGCTTTCCCTTTGTAACTCTAAGCGTTCTGAGTACCGCGTATTCTTTTCTTTTATTCAAAATACTTCTTATCAATACATTTAGCGAACCTAAAATCAAGCCTGCAAGTATAGCAATAGTAACAATAATAAATAGCTGCCATCTTTGATACAACAAATTTTCCGACATCTCTAAGGCTTGTTCATAAGTTGACCATTTAATGTTAGGATATGTTCAGCTAAGCTCCTCTAACCCACTGATTGTTTGTTCTAAACTACTAGTTGCTATAT
>JAAYKJ010000268.1 GCA_012522505.1 Clostridiaceae bacterium | reverse complement strand
TACTTACATTCCAATAAGACCCAGGGAAGATTCGTTTGCGGATATTCATAAAAATCTGGCAATTTTTAAGGAAAAGGTCAAGACGGTTGTGCCGGTTATTGTCATCACTGAAAAGCCGAATAAGATTTACTGTACACGTAGAGGGGTTATGGTGAAAATTGAAGTGAGTGGAATGAAACGAGGATTGATTGATCCGGCTTCGATAAGACCGTTATGCGATGCGGCACAAAATAAATTCGAGACGACAAACAAGGCAAGAATTGTTTCATTCTCCCAACTCTATGGCGGGAAAATTATTGCAGCTCTCGACCGCCAGCATCCCCGGGATTTGTTTGATGTGAAACTGATGTTCGATTTCATCACTAATTTTGACCAGATTAAAAGAGGTTTTCTCTATTGTCTATTGGGTGGCGACCGTCCTATTATCGAGTCGCTTCAACCTAACAGGGTGGATCATCAGGAAACTCTTGTGAAACAATTTGCAGGAATGACTAAAACTCCATTTTCGTATAATGACTATGAGGAAACCCGGGAGAAATTGATTGATTTCATCAATTCAAATTTGAGTCTGCAGGACAAGGAATTTTTAATCGTTTTTGAGGCGGGGGAAGAACTATCTCGATATACTGAATATCAGGAATACTTGCGTTTTCCATCTGTACAGTGGAAAATGCAGAATATCAGCAAATTGAAAAAGATCAATCCGGCTAAACTAAGAAAGGGCGTTGAAAAGTTAGAAGGCTTCTTACTGCAGTAGTGTAAACAGTTTATCGGGTATTTGGTTTATTATTTTCAGTGTATGTGCAGTATTATTACAACATAACTAATAAAAATAAACTCATTCTTAGAATGAGTTATATACTAAAACGGCAAGGTTATGAGAAGGATCATAAAGATATCGGAGCTGATTGGTGCCGATATTCGTTTCAGGAAGAATGCTGATTATATACGGAACAGTATAGCCGGTTGTGCCGGCAAGGTTGAACTTGATTTTGATAGCGTAAAATTTATTTCACGTACTTTTGTTGATGAAGTATATACCATCGTTAAAGAGAATAATGACAATGTTACATTAATAAACATGGAAGGTATTGTTGGTTCAATGATGTCGGTTGTTTCTGATAGCCGTACTCATAAAAGGGTTCGGAAAACCGAAAGTGTCAATATGAAGGAGTTTTCCGATATGGAAAGCTTATCGGCTTATCTCTCTACTTTCTGACTTTTGGAATTGTGAATACAATTATAAGAGGTGATTCACTGTATCTATTAATCAGAAAGTGGTTTCCAGTTACATCTGAACTATCGGAAAAATATTTTACTTCGTTACAAGAGTTATATTGTGCAATTTTTAATGAGTTAAAAAAGTATGTAGGCGGATTAATACCAGCTCCTGACAAGCAATAAAAAACATAGGGCGAAAAGTGCCAATTCGAAGAGCGGTACATTTAATAAACATTGCAACAGTTTGATAGGAAATCGCCCGCTGGTCGGCAACTTTTCATACCGCCGCCCGTTAGCAACAAGGCGATTGCATCACGTAAGACTCTACCTCGTAAGGAAAGTTAAATAAAAAATATCTTATTTAAGTTATTTTGCATTTTCTTAAATAGCGATTACTTTTGTTTAAAATAACTGAAATGAAACAATATAAATCTGGGCAGTACATAAGCCAAGGTTAC
>JAAYKJ010000267.1 GCA_012522505.1 Clostridiaceae bacterium | reverse complement strand
GCTGTAGTGTCATCAGTACCGCCAGCGACCGACACAGTTTGTGTGGCAGCCACTTTAGCAACATTCACAAAATAACCGTTGATTCCTTCGGAAGAAGTGGTTACAACAAAATTTGTACCCAGTTCTGAACCATTTGTCGCAGTTGTTGTAACAAAATCTCCGGCGACCCCAAGTGATTTTGCATCCATAGCTCCAATCGTCAGAGATACATTCTGTGCACTGTTAGCGCCAATGTGGAACACATTGTTCTTTAATCCACCTGCAAGAAGATTTTTGGTGTTAAACTCAGTAGTATTGGATATACGAGTGATCTCCTTAGCTAATTGATCGACTTCCGCCTGAATTTTTGAACGATCTGTTGCAGTATTGGTGTCAGTTGCAGACTGAACAGCAAGCTCTCTCATTCTCTGCAGAATGCTGTGAGTTTCATTCAAAGCACCTTCTGCGGTCTGAATTAAAGAAATACCGTCCTGAGCGTTTCTGGATGCCTGATCCAAACCTCTGATCTGACCTCTCATTTTTTCACTGATGGCCAAGCCTGCAGCGTCGTCACCGGCACGGTTGATGCGAAGACCCGAGGACAGTTTCTCCAGAGATTTACTCCCTGCTGTGGTATTGGTGGTTAACTGACGATAAGTGTTAAGGGATGCAATGTTGTGATTAATTCTCATGATATAAACCTCCTTGTTTTTGTGCCCGGCTTCCATGCCGGACAGTTATTGAATTGATGATTTTAGACAATGAAAAATCCGGTCGACCAAAGGATCTTTTACTGTCACACTATTATTATCGTAATAAAAAAGAAATACTTAATAGTTTTTATAAAATTATTTTATATTTCTTAACATATGTTATTCTCAGGGTGGCATTACCCTTCGCCAGAATGACAGGGAAAACCTTTATTCTTCGCCTTCCTTTTTCTCAATCCTCATAGTCCTGATAATATCAGGGCTGATGGCTGTGGAGGCTGCCTGCTTGTTTTCCTGAATGATCTCTTCAAACACTTCCTTGCGGTGAATGGTGACAGACCTTGGCGCATTGATTCCCAGACGGATTTGCTCCCCCTGGACGTCAATGATGGATATTTCTATATCGTGGCCAATCATAATGGATTGGCCCTTTTTTCTGGACAAAACCAGCATATTGGTATCCTCCTGCGGATAGGTTACAGATCACACTTACCCGTTCATTATATAATATTTCACTGGAAATGTCTCATTTTTCATGACAATTTGTTTGCCCATATTGTTCTTCAGATTGATCAACACCGGGGCTTTCAGGTTTACCGATGTATTTTTAACATTCTCCGGTACGGTCACAATAGCCAGCGTTAGAACATCTTCCGGATTTTTGATATCGATCTCTTCCATTTCGGAATCATCCGCATCCACAAAATAGCCGGGGTTGATAGAAAACGGATCAACGACGACAAAGGCCAGGCTGGGCTCATCTATACTCTGAAGCCAGAAGAACAGAGCCTCAGTTTCCTGCTTCCCGAGCAGTGTATATCTTTTCAGATCCTCAAATCCAGGTATGCCCGCAGGAAAGGTAATGATATCATTTTCATCTACTGTGATCTCTCCGAAATTCTTAGTTTGAAGCTGCATAAAAGTAAACCTCCGCATTCTTCCGTAAAATAGAAATTTTATATGATTACATCAATATTGATTTCAGGGTATTGTCGCATATAGATGTCCACCCTGGCTGGATTGAACTGAATGTTTAGCTCTCCGGGGATATATTCGGCTTCATACCCAATATGGGTTGGATTTTCCACTGGCGGTGGCGTGATGATGACTTCCCCGGGTGTTGCATGGAAATCCGGGCCGACGATGGGGGTGAAACCACCCTGCCTTTGTTTTTGAGGCCAGGCTTTGTTCATTGCGATCTCCCGAATAGCGTTTCCGCCTTTTTCGATAGCCTTCAGGCGGTTTCCTTCATCTGATTTGGCGGCAATGTATTCCATGGCAGCTTGTCTTCCCCGTTGTGCCAGCTCCAAGGTAACATCCGCTGTTTTTTTATATCCCATTTGGGCCATGGACCTGTACTGGTCGATCTCAAGCACCGGCCTGCGGGTTTCAATTTCTAAGGCGGCTTGTTCCTGGTGCATTTCCAGCCTGGCTGCCCTGTTTTTCATATTCAATTGCCCCGGCATGGTTCGAATGCCAATCAAGCCGGGC
>JAAYKJ010000266.1 GCA_012522505.1 Clostridiaceae bacterium | reverse complement strand
CCCCTGTATTGCCTGCAACCGTTATGTTAAATTCGATGCATTACTGAAAAAGGCTGTTTCAATGGGAATTGATCGTATTGCAACGTGGCATTATGCAAAAATTGAAAGGGAGGATGCCACCGGGCGGTATATTTTAAAAAAATCGGTAAGACAAGAAAAAGACCAGACCTGTGCACTGTATAACATGACACAGGAGCAACTTTCAAGAACCCAGATGCCGGTCGGTGATTATGACAAAGAAACAGTACGGAAAATTGCTGCAGAGTTGGGTTTTGATATTGCCGACAAGCCTGACAGTCAAGAAATTTGCTTTATTCCCGATAATAATTATGGGAAGTTCATCGCTTCACGCTTGGAAAATCCGGTGGTTCCCGGGAAGTTTGTAGACACAAAAGGAAATGTCCTGGGTGAGCACAGGGGAATTGTCTATTATACTGTCGGTCAGCGGAAAGGCTTGGGTTTATCCTTTGGAAAACCTATGTATGTGGTGCGGGTGGATGTGAAAAACAATACTGTCGTATTGGGAGAAGCGGGGGAAGAGTATTCAGCCGGGCTTGTTGCCTCGGATTTAAACTGGATTGCGATTGATAAACCCGTTAACGCTATGACTGTCGGTGCGAAGGTGCGATATTCCGCCCAAGAAGCCAGGGCAACGTTGTATGTGCTGGAAGATGGAAAGGTTCGGGTAGATTTCTTAACACCGCAGCGAGCAATTACACCGGGACAGTCTGTCGTTTTCTATGATGGGGATATTGTATTGGGTGGCGGAGTTATTGAAAAACAGATCAACGAAAAGGATAAAAATTAGCAAATTGTAAGACTTTTCGCTTCGGTTTTCGTTTATAATAAAGACAACCTTTTTATTTCATAAGTCATTAAAGAATAGTGAGGTATGGTAATGAAATTAACATTCCTGGGGGCGGCACGCACGGTAACAGGCTCATGCCAGTTGTTGGAAACCGGAAACACCAAAATACTTGTAGACTGCGGTTTGTTTCAGGGTAAAGCAAAGGAAGAAGCAATGAATGAACAGCAGCTCCCTGTCAATCCTGCTGATATCGATTATGTTTTGCTGACTCATGCACACATCGATCATAGTGGAAGAATACCATGGCTTTATGTCAATGGCTTCAAGGGCGAAGTAATTGCTGTAAAAGCGTGTGTAGATCTATGCTCGTTATTGTTACCCGACAGCGGTCATATACAAGAGTTTGAAGCTGAATGGAAGAACAGAAAACGGATGCGCGCAGGCCGAGAACCCGAGAAACCCCTATATACATTGCTTGATGCCCAAGAATCCTTAAAGCTGTTCAGAAGCATCCAATATGATGAAATGATTCAATTGACACCGGGTATCCGGGTCTGCTACAGAAACTCAGGGCATATGTTGGGAGCAGCGTTTGTCGAGGTATGGGTTCGTGAAAACGGAAAGGAAACAAAGTTTGTTTTTACCGGAGACATGGGGAATACAGGCATCCCAATACTGAAAGACCCTGTTGCGATTAAGGAAGCAGACTATCTGGTGATGGAATCAACCTATGGTGATCGTTTGCATACAGACAACGAGACCAAAGCCGGGAAGTTTCTTGATATTGTGCTCGAAACCCTGGAGAACGGAGGGAATGTTGTCATCCCGTCTTTTGCTGTTGGGCGTACACAGGAGATCATCTATGAGATCAACAAGAACTTGGCCCAATATGGAGACAGGGTTCAGAAACTAATGGATGTACCGGTTTATATAGACAGCCCCCTTGCCATCAATGCGACCGAAGTATACAGAAAAAACCTGGATTGTTATGACGAAGAAGCCCGGGGGTATATTGAACAAGGAGACCACCCGTTGGATTTTCCGAACCTGCATTTTACCAGAACTGCCGATGAATCCCGCGCCCTTAACACGATAAAAGAAGGCTGCATCATTATCTCTGCCAGTGGTATGTGCGAAGCAGGCAGAATTAAGCACCATCTGAAGCATAATTTATGGAGAAAAGAATGTACCATCCTTTTTGTAGGTTATCAGGCTGAAGGGACCTTGGGAAGAAGGCTCCTTGACGGTGCGAAAAGTGTGCATATTTTTGGTGAAGAAATCAGCGTTAATGCCAGAATTGAAATGATCGATGGTTTTTCAGGGCATGCAGATTATCTTGGTTTGCTAAACTGGATGGGAAACTTCGAACATATTCCGAAGCGTGTTTTCCTGGTGCATGGGGAAGAAAAAGCGCTGTATGCCCTTTCAGATAGAATTCAGGACGAATATGATATTGAACCCATAATTCCTTCCAGAGAAGAATCCTTTGTGATCACTGCTGAACGTGAAGTCAGCCGGGGCTTTGAAGAGACTGCTGAGTACAGCTTCCGTTATCTGGAGCTTGTCAGCCTGCTTGAGGATATCAAGGAAGGTATCCTGGAAGTGTCTGATATGCTATTGGAAGAGATGAAAGATGGGGTAGATGACAGCAGAATAAATGAAATGGGGCAAAAGCTTAGGATTCTGCAACGGGATATGGTGGATCTGCTGGGGTAAATCAAGTAATAAGCTTGGTTTGAAGGGCTCTGGCTCAATAGAAGGAATGTTATAAAATTCCCTTGATTTAATTGACGTTTATGGCTTTATCGATTAATATAAAACTGTGTAAATTCCGAAATCTGGGTAAGAAAAACAGGTACAATAATGAACAAATCGAAGGTTAAAATCATCATTCGAATAGCACTCATCGCAATCAGCGTTTATTTGCTCTTGCGCCTGAGCGTATACTGTATACCCTTTATCATCGCTTTCATCCTCTCAAGCCTGATCGAACCACAGGTTAACTTCATGGAAAAGAAGGTCAAAATTCCAAGAAAAGTGGGATCAATTATTTCGATTTTGCTGGTTCTATCCAGCTTGGGAACGATACTGGGCCTGCTTATCAACAGGCTGGTGAAAGAAATCATTAACGTTTATAATCAAATTAACGTTATATTTGGAAGCATGCAACAGTTTTTTGAGGTCATCATCGATAAGGTGAACAGCATCTACATTTCGCTTCCGAAAACGATCAGTGACACACTGGATCAATTCTTTTCTGAAGCTGCCAGCAATGCGCAAAAACTCCTTGCCCCGTTTGTGCAGGGCGTTGGAAGCTTTACCATGAGCCTGCCACAGGCATTGGTTTTTCTGGTAGTTACGGTACTTGCAACATACTTTATGACCGCCGATAAAGACAAAATCAATTCATTTTTGGACAAACAGGTTCCGGTTCAATGGCTGGAAAAAACCAGAACCGTAATGAATAAACTCTTTTCTGCGCTGTTTGGCTGGCTGAAAGCGCAAATAATTCTTATGGTTATAACTTTTTCCGAATTAACCATCGCATTTCTGGTGATGCGTGTGGAAAACGGTCTGCTCTTTGCCCTGTTGATCGCTATTGTAGATGCTCTGCCCATATTTGGTGTGGGTTCAGTATTGATTCCCTGGGGTATTATAGAGCTTATATCATCAAACTACCAGCGCGGGTTGTCTCTTCTGCTCTTGTATGTTATTGTCCTGGTTATCCGGCAACTCATTGAACCAAAGATCGTAGGTCAGCAAATTGGGATTCACCCGCTGCTTACACTGTTTTCCATGTATCTTGGGCTCCAGCTCTTCGGCTTTTTCGGGATGATACTTGGTCCTGTGTTAGTTGTTATTGCAAAAAGCATTTTAGGTGCGGTTGTGAAAACAGACGGATTTAAAAACTGGCTTCAGCGTACATTCGGGCCGATTCCGAGAACGGGTGCATCAAAAAGAGAGTCTGTACCCAAAAGTTAAAATTTAAAGGCATGGTTTCGTCTGCTATACACTGTTCACTGTTCAGGTGAAAATCAAGGATAAAAGATCCCCTGCACCAAGAGATCGTATGGCTTATGCAGGGGATTTTCTCATGAATTTTGGAACTCTTTGTTTAGCTTGTGAATTGCCTTTTTCTCTATCCGTGATACATAGGAACGGGAGATCCCCAACATTTTAGCAATTTCACGTTGCGTTTTGTTTGAACCGTTGGCAAGCCCATACCGTAATTCAATGATTGTTTTCTCTCTGCTCCGGAGCACTTCAGTTATTTTCCTGTAAAGCTTTCTTATCTGAAATTTCAAAGCCACCTTGTCATCAATGCAATCATCTTCACTGCCCAAGATATCCAGAAGAGATATTTCATTGCCCTCTTTGTCTGTCCCAATAGGTTCGTGAAGTGAGACCTCGTTTTGGAATTTCTTTGTGGTTCGTAAATACATTAGTATTTCATTATCGATGCATCTTGCAGCATAGGTAGCCAACCGAATTCCCTTATCAGGATTAAAACTGGTAATTGCTTTAATCAGGCCTATTGTTCCAATGGAAATCATGTCATCACAATCAACATTTCCTGTATTGTATTTTTTTGCGATATGAGCAACCAACCTCAGGTTTCGTTCAACCAGGATATTACGAGCTTCTTCGTTACCCTGATGAAACAGCTCGAGGTATTTTTGTTCATCTTCAACGCTTAAGGGATGGGGAAAGGATTGTGAGCTTGTAATGTAACCAGTTAAGAATACCGCAGAAATAGCTTCATTCAGTAGCTGAAGCAAACTGCTGAAAAACATGCCAATTCACCACCCTTATCGAAAATATTTGGACCATATATAAGTATATGCATGAAGTGAAATATGGGTGCCTGTATTTTTTCTCCCAGAGATTCAAAGCGCGCCTGAATTTGATTAAATGATATTGCATAAAATGTAATATTATGCTAAAGTTAGACCATTGATTAGAAATGTATTGGGAGGGACATTATGTCAGAAATAGGTACAGATAACAGCAAAAAATTGGCCTTGGAAGGGCTGGGGGGGGTGGTTGATACCGGTTGGTATCGGAATAGTTGTAAATCCGATTCTATTCTTAGTTGTAATTATTGTTATTCATATTCCATTAATTCTTAATGGCACGTTAAGCATAGTGTATTATAGTGATTCAACTAAATTTTTCATAATCTTATATGAACTCGGAGTGAATATTGCTGCCCTTGTATATTCTGTTTTTATTCTGGTCCTCTTTTTCACGAAGAAAAAATCATTTCCAAGACATTACATAATTTTCACCATATACAACTTCGTAATTCTTTTGGTAGACACAATCATTGGTAATAAGCTGTGGTCGGATGGCGACTATACCGATGTGGCACGGGTGTTAGTCAGCGGAGCAATTTGGTGTACATATATGCTTAAATCATGGAGGGTGAAAAACACATTTGTAAACTAAAACCAATCGAAGGCTTTTTGCACTATAATTTTAAATTGTACTTCGCATATGTAAATTTACACAACCTTATTAATGATCTACAATGAAGATATTACAGTTCGCTAATTGATAAACAAAGAAGGAGTGGATCATTAATGAAAACAGAAAGAATAAACCGTTATCTGGATCATGCTGTTCTAAAGCCGGAAATGACGCAAGATGAAGCACGTGATGCGATTCAGCTGGGGATTGACTATAAGGTTAGAACAGTCTGTGTTAGGCCCTGTGATATCGATATGGCGGTAGAAATGTGTCGGGATACCGATACCGAAGTATCCTGCGTTCTTGCTTTTCCTCATGGGAATACATTGTCGGAAGTTAAGGCATCGGAGGCCGATTTATATATTCAAAAAGGCGTCCATGAAATCGATATGGTTGTGAATTACGGGTATATCCGTTCAAAGCTTTGGGACAAGGTTGAAGAAGACATTCGGGCGGTAGCGAGTGTAACAGGGCAGGCCGGCATAACGCTGAAGGTTATTCTCGAAACATCTCAATTGACAGTAGATGAAATTATGCATGCGACCGAGTGCGCCATTAAGGCGGGGGCTGATTTTGTCAAGACCTCTACCGGGTTTTATGGTGCAGGTGCAACTGTCGAAGCGGTGGACGCCATGCTGAAAGCCTCTGGTGGCAGAATACAAGTAAAAGCGTCCGGCGGTATCCGCACTGCCGAGCAAGCTAAAACGTTTATCGATATGGGTTCAAGTCGCCTTGGGAATGGATACTCATCTACGCCTGCCATCTGTGGTGATAAAAAAGCTGATTCGGATATGACAGGATACTGAACTTTATTTGGAATTTCGGGTTTTTACGAAAGAGGGAAGGGTTAAACCCTTCCCTCTTTAAAATTATGACAGACTGTTGTGTAAACATAATTTACGCTGATGGTTAGCTGGGAAGCTACCGGGAAACGAAATGCTTCCCGATTATGCTAAAATATCTCAAGCAACTTCATCAGCCGGTATATGACCACAATTGCTTCGGCCCTGGTGGAGTGATTTTTTGGCCGGAAGGTTTTATCCTGAAAACCGCTCATAAGTTCAAGGGCATCAGCCAAAGTAATCGTTCTTCTCGCCCACTCAGAAGCCATTTCCATATCGTCAAAGCGCACTTCCTGTGTTGTAATAATATGATCGACGTTCACACCGCTATAATAGCTGTATGCCCGAACTGCAATAGCAGCCATCTGTTCTCTGGTTATCATGTTTCCAGGAGTAAAGTATCCTCCCGCATCTCCCTGAATTATTCCGGCCATGTTTGCCTTTAAAGCTGCATCTGCATACCAGTCACTGTTTTTTACATCCTTGAAGGGGTTTTCGCCCACTTCGCTGTTGATGTTTAGCGCTCGTACGATCATCGCTGTAAATTCAGCTCTGGTAATGTTTTTATTCGGGCTGAATTCGGTGTCACTGGTGCCTTTCGTAACATGTCTGGCCGCCATTACCTCGATGGATTCTTTTGCCCAGTGATCGTCGATATCACTGAAAACTTTATTTAATTCCAGAGCAAGAAACATGGAAAAATGATTGGTGGAAAAAGTGATTGTTCCATCTCTGTTCACCTTTCCGCCCATGAATACCCAATCGCCTTCCGAATCGCTGTAATAGTAGACACCAACCTTATCAGCATTGCTGATTTTCGAAGAATCCGCCTGTATGGTTATTGTAACTGGCTTGTCAAAGGAAGTTACAGGTAAACCATTAATCAGCAGTGTGAAGCGATAAGCATCCGATACGACATTTGCGTCTGCAGGCAGATATTCAGATGGTGGATCCAGGGACACCGCTTCCAGCGTTACGGTTCCAACCCCTTCGGGAATACTGAATGAACCTGGCTGTATTTCAAAGCGAACCTGATTGAAGGAAACAATAAAAGGTTGGTTGTTGGCAATTGAATCGGTAAAAATGTTTTCGTTCAGATAAATTCTTGTTCCAATTACCTCGGAATCGGACGTGGCATCAATCACCGGTGGGGTATCCCAGTTCAGCTGCAGACCTTCTGTTTCAACAACGAGGATGCTATTGCCATCCGCATCTGTTTCGACGCGGGAGGGAAGCATCGGTGTTGGAGATGGAGATGGTATGGTCGTCGGTGCTGGTGTTAATGAGGGAACTGGGGTTGTGGGAGGGTTGGTTGGCGCGCCACCAGAACCACCGCCAGAGCCACCGCCCGAACCACTGCCAGAGCCACCGCCCGAGCCACCGGAACT
>JAAYKJ010000265.1 GCA_012522505.1 Clostridiaceae bacterium | reverse complement strand
TCATCAACCTGGCGGTATTTAGAACTGACAGCGAAATCCATCACCTTATCTTCAGCTTCCACCACATCATCATGGATGGGTGGTGCCTTGGAATTATCCTGAAGGAGCTATTCCAGGTTTACAAAAGCTTGGAGGGTTCAAAGCCGGTTGTGTTGGAAGGGACTTATCCCTATAGCAGTTATATATACTGGCTGTTAAGAAAAAACAAAAAGGAAGCCCAGGATTATTGGAAACGCTATCTGAATGGGTTCGAGCAGCTTACGTCAATTCCGAAAAGAGAGGGTTTTTCTGAAAAAAAGGAGTATGTGCTAAACGAGTTCATATTTAAGCTGGATGAGGAGATGACAAAGGGCATTGCAGATGTTGCGAAAAGAAATAACGTAACCTTCAGCACTGTATTCCAGGCATTATGGGCCACAGTGCTCAGACGTTACAACCGCACCAACGATGTTGTCTTTGGCGTTGTGGTATCAGGAAGACCTCATGAGATTGAAGGGGTTGACAGAATCGTCGGTTTGTTTATCAACACGATTCCCGCCAGAGTGAGATTTGGTCAGGATAAAAAATTCAGCCAGGTTATAAAGGAATTGCAATCTGCTTCCCTTGAAAGCGAAAAATATAGTACCATTTCCCTTGCCGAGATACAGGCCAATTCGCAGCTGAAACAGACACTGCTTGACCATATTATCGTGTTTGAAAATTATCCACTTGAAGAAGTAGACGATTCTGGGGAAGGAACGGGCCTTTGTGGCTATGTAATTGACAATGTGGATATTTTTGAGCAAACGATTTACGACTTTAACATCATCGTTATTCCCGGAAATGAAACATCGGTCAAACTAAGCTATAATACGCAGGTTTATGACAATGAGCTGATAAGAAGAATTGAAGGCCATCTAAAACAAGCGATTAATGCGGTGATAAAAAATTGTGAAACGGTGGCAGAGGATATTGAAATATTGACGGAGAATGAAAAGCAGCAGATATTGTTTAACTTTAACCATACAAAGACAGAGTACCCGAAAGACAAAACCCTTCACAAACTCTTTGAGGTGCAGGCCGAAAAGACACCTGATAACACGGCGCTGATATTCGGAAACAAACACTTGACATACCGGGAGTTTAACGAAAAGTCAAATCAGCTTGCGAGGGTATTGCGACAAAAAGGGGTAAAGCCTGACAGCATAGTCGGCATCATGGCTGATCGTTCAATTGATATGATGGTGGGCATAATGGGTACCTTAAAAGCCGGGGGAGCATATCTGCCGATAGACCCCGCATATCCAAAGGATCGGATTCAATTTATGCTGCAGGACAGTAAAGCCAATATACTGCTCACCCAAAGCTCAATTGCTTCAGCCTTAATACCTGCAAGCGGGTTCCAACCTTTGCCTTCACGCGAAGCAGCGTCTCAGACCGGGACGTTTACGCCAGGGTTTGCAACCCGGCCCTTGCAACCTTCACGCGAATCAGGGCCTCTGTTTCTGGGCCGAAATGCTGCATCTGTTTACACAGCAGAACAAAAGCCTGAAATGGCTCGGGAAGCGCAGCAGTGTTTTCACATCATAAACCTGGATGATGACAGGTTATATCAAGGTGATGGCTCAAATGTTGAAAATATGAACCGATCTTCTGATCTGGCATATGTAATCTATACCTCTGGTTCCACAGGCCAGCCGAAAGGCGTATTGATTGAGCATAAAAGCGTAGTTAATATCATCAGCCATCTCCAAAAAAAATATCCTGTAGGTGAAAATGATACGTATCTGTTTAAAACCACCTATACATTTGATGTTTCAGTTGCAGAGATATTCGGATGGTTCTATGAAAATGGAAGGCTTGCGATACTTGAATCCGGGGAGGAAAGGTATCCTGATAGCATTGTGAAGGCAGTAGAAACATATGGGGTAACCCATATCAATTTTGTTCCGTCCATGCTGAGTGTGTTCCTTGAATCCATTGATGAAAGGGATGCTGAAATATTAAGAAGGCTCAGGTATGTGTTCACGGCAGGAGAGGCGGTTTCAGGAGAAACCGTAAGAAAATTCTACAGCCAGATTAAGGGCGTGCGGCTTGAAAACATATACGGGCCCACAGAATCAACGATATATGCTACCGGATACTCGCTTGACGGCTCTGAACAGTCGTCAAGCATGCCCATAGGAAAGCCGCTGCAAAACATCAAAGTATATATAATGGACAACCGAAGGCTTCAACCTGTTGGAATTCCCGGAGAGTTGTGCATCTGCGGAGATGGGCTTGCACGAGGTTACCTTAACAGGTCTGCGCTTACTTCCGAAAAATTTGTTCCGAATCCTTTTGCAGCGTCCCTTAACGCAGACACGTCGAAAAGGATGGACTGCAATGGGGAGATGTGTTCCCACGCAGTGCTCTATCGCACAGGGGACCTCGCAAGGTGGCTTCCGGATGGCAATATCGAGTTTATGGGAAGGATGGATGATCAGGTCAAGATAAGAGGTTTTCGCATAGAACTGGGGGAGATAGAATCTCATCTGCTCAAGCTCCCAACAATAAAACAGGCTCTTGTGATGGCCAGAGAGGGTAAACATCAAGACAAATATCTGTGTGCGTATATTGCAGCCGAGAGGAGTATAACCGTGCAGCAGATAAAGGAGATGCTTTCAGAGACGCTGCCCGGCTATATGATCCCTTCATCCTTTGTATTTCTTGACAGCATCCCCTTAACACCGAATGGGAAAGTGGATAGAAGGGCACTTCCTGAACCCGGTGAGGAGGCATATTCAGGCAAGAAATATGCGCAGCCCACCAATAGAACAGAAGAAATTATGGTGGAGGTCTGGAAGGAAGTACTGGGCTTGCAGCAGGTAGGCATAAAAGATAGTTTCCTTGATCTTGGTGGAGATTCGATCAAGGCGATACAGGTTGCAGCAAGGTTGAAAAAACATCAGTTTAAAATTGAAATAAGGGATTTGTTCCATTACAGGACCATAGAAAAGCTTGCACAGGCAGTGAGTGAAATCGGGATTCCTGAAATCGAACAGGGGACTGTTTATGGAGAGGTGCCCCTTGCCCCTGCACAAAAGTGGTTTTTTGAAAACAGGTTTTCAAATATGAACCACTGGAATCAGGCCGTAATACTTTATGGCGAGAAGGGATTTGATGTTGCGGTAATCGAGAAGGTTTTTGAAAAAATAACAGAGCATCACGACGCGCTACGAATGGTTTATCGTTTTGAAGCGGGAAAAATTGTACAGTACAACAGGGCGTTGGGAGAGGGTGAGGTTTTCAAACTCAATGTGTTCGACCTGACAAACAACCCTAATCCCATTCATACAATTGAGACAGAAACCAATAACCAACATAGGGGCATAGACCTGAAGGATGGTCCTCTCATAAGGCTTGCACTGTTTAAAACCATGCAGGGTGACTATCTGCTTATCGTTATTCATCACTTGGTTATTGATGGTGTTTCATGGAGAATCCTTTTTGAAGACTTCGCAACAGGCTACTCCCAGGTGCAAAACGGCCAGGATGTCATGTTTGAGAAAAAGACACACTCATATAAAGACTGGGCTTCCAAAATAGAAGAATATGCACTGGGCAAGGAAATACAGTTGCAAAGGGATTACTGGAAAAGGATTGCGGAATCCGATGTCCCTGCTCTTCCTACCGACAATACAGAAACAGGTGAATGCAAGGTGAAGGACGGATGCATCGTTGAAGTGCGTCTGACGCAGGAAGAAACCAGCAAACTTCTGAAAGAGACGAACAAGGCCTATAACACCGAGATCGATGACATACTGCTTACAGCGCTGGGGATGGCAGTAAAGGAATGGACAAAACAGGGTATAGTATTGATCCATCTTGAAGGGCATGGAAGAGAAGACATTATTACGAATATGGATATTACAAGGACGGTTGGGTGGTTTACATCGCTGTATCCCGTACTTCTTGATATGAGCAGGTCTGATGATATTTCATACCTTGTGAGGCATATCAAGGAGGACCTTAGAAGCATACCTGACAAAGGAATAGGATATGGCATATTAAGATACATTTCACCTGAATCAGGTCTGAATGCAGATCATACACAAACCCCTGAAATATGCTTTAACTATCTGGGCCAACTGGGATATGCTGCCGGCACAGACCTGTTTTCCATATCCTCTTTACAAGCTGGTGATATGGTGAGCCCCGAATCAAAAAGTATGTATAAGCTAAACATCAACGCAGTCATTCAGGATGGCATGTTGAAGGTTGCTTTTCAATATAACATGCGACAATACTGCAAACAGACCATAAGTTCATTTGCTCACAGCTATCGGAGATGTCTGGTTTCCATTATTGATCATTGTATATCACAATATGCTGAAAAGAAGAAAACAACCTTAACACCTTCCGATGTAGGGGACAAGAATATTAGTATAGAAGACCTGGAATATATGTCTGAATTCATAGATGCCGTATAGCGGGAGTGAAGGTCTCATCGAGCGAAGAAAATGGAGGTATATCTGAATGGAAAAAAAACTGCAGCTGCAGAAAGCATATTCCTTAACACCGATGCAGGAAGGCATTCTGTTCCATTCTGAATTGGACAGGGATTCAAATGCATATTTTGAACAAATAACCTTTTCGGTAAAGGGATACATCGATGTAAAGCTGTTTGAAAAAAGCTTCAATATACTGATCGAAAGGCATGATGCTTTAAGAACAATATTCTTTTTCAGGAATGTGCAACGGTTTTCCCAGGCTGTCATAAAGGAAAGGCAAACAAGCGTATATTTTGAAGATATTTCATACCTTGACGAAGACAGCACGAAAAGCTATGTAGAAAAATTTAAGCGGGAGGATCGCAAAAAAGGCTTTGATCTGTCAAGGGATATGCTGATAAGGGTTTCAATCCTTAAGACAGGCGAAGAAGAATACAAATCAATATGGAGCTACCACCATATCATCATGGATGGATGGTGCATTGGAATTATCAATAAGGAAATTCTGGAGATTTACAGTTGCCTGAAGAGCAATACACAACCTGCACTCGGGAAAGCTCCCCAGTATAAGGAATATATTGATTGGCTTGAAAAACAGGACAAGAAAGAGGCGAAGGAATATTGGAAGGAATACCTGAAAGGCTATGGAACCTTAGCCGACATACCCAGGACATGGACGGGCATGACGGATCAATATATCGGAAAAGAGTTCTCCTTTACGATAGACAGGGACATAACCAAGGGCCTTACTCATCTTGCCAGGGAAAACAGTGCCACAGTCAGCACGGCATTTCAGGCCATATGGGGAGTATTGCTCCAAAGGTATAACAATACAAATGACGTGGTGTATGGCTCTGTGATGTCTGGCAGGCATTCCGAAATCAGAGATATTGAAAACATGGTTGGGCTTTTCATCTGCACGGTGCCTGTAAGGGTTCAATGTAGCGAATCGTTACCCTTTTCTGAACTGCTCTGCAAAATGCAGGAGACGGCATTTGCGTCGGAGAAGTACTCATATTGCTCATTATCGGATATGCATTCCACCACAGAATTAAAAAGCGGGCTGTTCAACCATGTTTTTGTTTACGAGAACTACCCTGTGCAGAAAGCCATAAGGCATCACCCGGCCAGCAGAAGCGATTCGGACTTCAGCATGAATGATGTCGAGACCTTTGAACAAACCAACTATGACTTCAATATTGTAATCATGCCTGGGGAAGAAACAACAATCATACTCAAGTATAATGCCAGCGTTTATGACAACAGCTTTATCGAATCCATAGGCGGGCATATAAAACAGATCTCGCAAACCGTTGTCAGGTCACCAGATATTCCCATCGGCGAGATACAGATACTACCCCCCGAAGAGAAGGAAAGAAGCCTGTTTCGTTTCAATAAGACAGAAACCGCATATCCCGAAACCAAGCTCCTCTCTCAATTATTTGAAAGGGAGGCCGAAAGAGCACCGGATAGCACTGCTTTAGTTTTCGAACAGACCCGGTTAACATACCGGGAACTGAATGAGAAATCCAACAGGCTTGCAGCACTGTTACGAAAGAGCGGGGTACGGAAAGACAGCATCACCGCGCTTTTGCTGAAGCGATCTCCACAGATGGTGATAAGCATTTTGGCTGTATTGAAGGCAGGAGGAGCATACCTGCCCATAGACCCTGAATACCCTG
>JAAYKJ010000264.1 GCA_012522505.1 Clostridiaceae bacterium | reverse complement strand
CTTTATTGCACAGGCAACCCATGAAGAGAAAATAAGGGAAATATTGGGGAAACAGAAGGTTACCTTTTATATTGGCTTTGATCCAACTGCTGACAGTCTGCATGTGGGGCATTTTCTGCAGTTGATTGTTATGTCACATATGCAGAAGGCAGGTCACAGGCCAATAGCGGTTTTGGGTGGCGGCACTGCAATGGTCGGTGATCCGTCCGGGAAGACCGATATGAGAAAAATGATGACCCAGGAAGTAATACAGCACAATGCCAATCAATTTAAAAAACAAATGCGTAATCTTGTTGATTTCAGTGAAGGAAAGGCCTTGATGGTGAATAATGCAGACTGGCTTTTAGAGCTGAAATATATCGATTTTTTACGAGAGATCGGGGCGCATTTCTCGGTCAATCGCATGCTTACCGCAGAATGCTTCAAATCCAGGCTTGAAAAGGGGTTGTCCTTCATCGAGTTCAATTATATGCTGATGCAGAGCTATGATTTTTTAAAACTTTATCGTGATTATGACTGCACAATGGAAATGGGTGGAGATGATCAATGGAGCAATATTCTCGGTGGTGTTGATCTGGTGCGGCGTGTGGAAGGCAAGGAAGTGTATGGCATGACCTTCCAGTTGTTAACCACCAGTGAAGGGAAAAAGATGGGGAAAACCGAACAGGGTGCCGTATGGCTGGACCCAAATAAAACATCACCATATGATTTTTATCAATACTGGCGTAACATCCACGATGCCGATGTGATAAAATGCCTGAAGCTTTTAACCTTCCTCCCTATAGAACAGATACAGGAATATGCTGCATATCAAGATGAAAAGATTAATGAGGCAAAAGAGATTCTTGCCTTTGAAGTTACGAAAACTGTTCATGGGCATGAAGAAGCACAAAAAGCGAGGGAAGCAGCGAAAGCCCTTTTCGTCGGTGGAGGTTCTTCCGAAAACATGCCGTCAACCAGCCTTTCAAAGAAAACCCTCGAGAATGGAACAGGTATCCTTGATCTGTTGGTTCTGGCGGGGTTGGTTTCTTCCAGAGGAGAGGGCCGCAGGCTTATTCAACAGGGAGGATTGTATGTTAATGGAGAGAGAATGGATGATTCCAACCAGATAATTGATATTTCGTGGTTCAATCAAGATGAAATGTTGATTCGCAAAGGAAAGAAAGTATATCATAAAATAGTACTTGAGGAATAATCACTACCAAATCTGCCCTGTCCGTCATATGCGGGCAGGGTATAGATCTGAAAAGTAAACAATCTATATGTACCATTCAGGGGAGCTCTATGAAGATTAAAGTCGGTGAAATCATACGGGCAAAACGGGAAGAAAAGAATATTTCCCTGGTCGCTTTTGCCAGGGAACTGAACATTTCCCCCGGATACTTGTCCCAGATTGAGAATGGGATCAAGAAGAATCCCAATCTTGACATTCTGCTAAGGATTATCCATCGTTTGGATATTGATTTGACGATGCTCTTGGGGCTAGAGGACAAGGAAGAAAATTACCTTGTTAAAATCCCATCACTGTTGAAACTGATATTGGCAAGAGACCGGAACAGCCGCGTATTGGAAGACCCGGATGTACTGAAGCGATTCTGTGAATTAACAGAGAGGGTATTGGAAACCAAATACCTTTTGGAAAATCCAGAATTGTATAAAATGTTTTTGGACGATTTGATGAATCAGACAGAAGCGACGATGAAACGCTATGTCGGTATGCAGATTCTACTTATGGAAAGTAGCGGAAAGCATGAAGGAAAGGATGCGGGTGGCCTTTAGGCCAGACAGGGGTCTTAGGTGCCATTTGATAAATATTGGTTTGCTTTAAGAATGGGGAAGGAGCGATTTTTTGCTGGTACTGGAAGACATAAAGAAAAATGAGGAAGTGGACAGATTACTTAGGCTTGCGCAAAAGCAGCTGGAAATTCGCGGTTTTACAGAGCATTCCTTCAGGCATGTGGGCAGAACAGCAAATATGGCAGGAACTATTTTAAGAAAACTTGGGCATCCTCCAAGGGAGGTCGAACTGGCAAAAATCGCCGGTTACCTTCATGATATCGGAAACGCTGTCAATCGTCAGGATCATGCACATACCGGTGCGTATATGGCATACAAAATATTGACCGATATGGGAATGGATTATGAAGAAGCAGGCGCAATTATGCAGGCTATCGGCAACCATGATGAAAACAGCGGCACCGCAGTAAGTAACATTTCAGCGGCGCTTATCCTTGCAGATAAGTCCGACGTGCACCGCTCCAGGGTGACCAACCAGGATATCACCAACTTTGATATCCATGATCGCGTCAATTATGCGGTGGTAAAGTCGGAGCTTATTGTAGATCCGGAAGATAAGAAAGCGGTTTTGCAGCTTGAAATCGATACTGCCATTTGCCCGGTTATGGAATATTTCGAGATTTTTCTTGATCGGATGAAGATGAATCGCAGAGCGGCTGAATTTTTGGGAATGAAGTTTGAGCTTATCATCAACAGAAACCAGCTTTTATAGCAGAACATGTCCCCCTGAATAGGGTGGTGTTTTGTAATCGTGAACCGCATAACGATGGTAAATCGTTATTGACCCGGATTGACATAGATTATATAATAGCATGAGCGGTACGACGAGGAAGGAGGAATACTTCATGAGAAAAAACAGTGTCTTGAGACTGTTTATTGTTATTCTTGTGATTGCTGTATGTGCGTTCCTGGCATATAACGAAGTAAAAAATGAAAATGTTCGTACAGGAATCGATATTCGTGGCGGTGTCAGCGCCATTTTAGAACCGGATATACAGGGTGATTCTCTTACATCTGAGGAGATTTCCAAAGGCCTGGATTCGGCAAAAATCATTCTGGACAAGCGGCTTGAGGGCAGGCAAATCTTTGACAAGATCGTAACCATAGATGAGATCGGTAAGCGTATAGTCGTTGAGATTCCCTGGGCATCGGGTGAAACAACTTTCAATCCGCAGGAGACAATCAATGAGCTTGGAAAAACAGCTCTGCTTACTTTTCAAGAGGTAGATCCCGACAAGTACGATGAGAATGGTATTCCATTACCTACCGGAAAAATCGTGATTCAGGGAACACAGGTGAAAGATGCGAACCCGGGGAGAAACCCCGAAACCGGTGAATGGGTTGTCATGCTGGAGTTGGATCCGTCTGGAGCCAACGATTTTGCCGAGGCAACCGGAAGGCTGGTAGGCCAGCCCATTGCGATTTTTATGGATAATGAGTTTATTTCTGCTCCAAGGGTTAGCGAAAGAATAGATGGCGGATCGGCTGTAATTACCGGTCAGGCTGATGCTGTAGAGGCAGGCCAGTTGGCATCAACGATCCGTTCGGGTGCGCTGCCCTTCAGGCTTGTTGCAACAAAAGTGGATGCGATAAGCCCCCAACTTGGACAGGGTGCAATGGATGTTGCCGTCACTGCGGGAATCATCGGGTTTATACTCGTTTGTCTTTTTATGCTGAGTATGTACCGTCTTCCCGGTCTGATTGCCGATATCGCACTTTTTGCTCTGGCTGTCCTGACCATTCTAGCGATCGCCTGGACTGGAATGTCTATCACGCTTCCCGGTATTGGCGGTATTATTCTGGCTGTTGGAATGGGTGTTGACGCCAACTGCATTATTTTTGAACGAATAAAGGAAGAAATGCGGGCAGGAAAGACCATCAGAGCTTCAGTGGATCAAGGGTTTAACCGCGCGTTTTCTTCAATTGTCGACTCGAATATTACGACACTGATTACCGCTGTCGTGCTATATGCTCTGGGCTCTGGCCCGGTTAAGGGTTTTGCATTTACCTTGGGAATAGGTGTTACGATTAGCTTTGTTACGGCTGTTACTGCAACGAAGATAATGCTCCAGTCTGTAGTTTCGGTGGATTTTGCAAAAAACAAATGGCTTTATGGTGTGAAATAACGGGAGGTGACAGCAGATGAAACAATATGATTTTGTTAAACACAAGAATAAATTCTTTGCCGTGTCCTTGGCAATTATCCTTTTAGGTATTATTTTCTTTTTAATTAACGGGCTGAACCTGGATATTCAGTTCAGCGGTGGCACACGTATTCTCATTGAAACCAATGGTGAGGTGGATATTCAAAGTGCTGATGCAATTGTGGAAGAAGTTATTGGTAAATCAGTAATGGCGCAGATGCAGAAAACCCATTCCGCCAGTGATGAAGAAAAAATGATCTATATGCTTCGCTTGGATATTGCCAGCAATGAAACCCTGACCGACGAAGAAATAAACCTTGTTGTAGATACGGTTACGAATAATTTTGACGTGAAGGAACCGCTCAACAATGAAATACTTAGCGTAACACCCAGCATTGGCCGCGAGACCATGATGAACGGCCTGAAGGCCGCACTCGTTGCGTCAGTATTGATTATTCTGTATGTAACCTGGCGGTTCAGCGCAATGCATGGTTTATCGGCAGCTGTTACGGCACTTATAGCAGTGTTCAATGACATCCTGGTTATATTCACTCTATATATCGTTTTCAATCTACCCATGGGCGAGTCGTTCATCGTCGCAGTCCTAACCATTATCGGGTACTCTCTGAATAATACCATTGTTATTTATGACCGTATCCGTGAAAACAGCAAGCTGATGAAAAAGAACACCCTGGAGGAAAATGTGAATGCCAGTATTAACCAGACCCTCACCCGTACCATCAATACAACGGTAACAACCCTGCTAACGGTTGTCACATTGTATATTTTTGCTGCGGCAAACAATATTGGTTCCCTGATGGAGTTCAGCCTTCCCATTATAGTGGGCCTTATGTCCGGTGTTTACACCAGTGTCTGTATTGCAGGTCCGCTGTGGATGATGTGGAGAAAATCAGCTATGCGTAAAACCCTGAAGAGTGCCTGATAATCGAGTTATTGGGGAATGAAAAACCTAATATCATAACAAGAAAGAACCTTGTCGTAAGTGATAGGGTTCTTTTTTAAACGAGTCCACCCACAATTTGTCATTATAGCCTGAAAGTGCTTTGATCATAGGCTTTGCGGTGATCTTAACTATCAAGATCATGACCGAAAGGCTTAAAATCAGCAGAGCCAACAAAACAGTGGGGTAGGGTAGGTGGGATTTTCTTAAATTTGCCTGTCAAACTCGAGCTTATATTATTCGCCGGCACACCCTTACTGCGCTTCATTCATCGGTTAATGCACAAATCTATCAGCTCCTCGACCTGTGCCGTTGCAAGACAAATTGCAGTAAGGAATTGGTATATGGTACAATAGGTATAGATAGATATAACGACGAAGAATGTTCCCCCCTCTATAGGTGCCCTAAAGGTCACAGAGTAGGGCAGTGTATTTTTTGCCCACCAGGGAAAAACACGTGGTGGCGGGGAGACGATTACCAAAATGAGGCGGTGAGCATTGTAATGCGGGTCGCTCAGTGCTGGTTTTTGCAAGCAAAAACCTCTTCTCCAGCCTCGATATAAGAACCTTATCACGGTATATAAGAACCTTGTTACGGTGTGATGGTTTTGCTGAAGAAAAACCTGCCGTTGCAATAATGGTGTGTTGCGAATGCAAGTAATCGCTTCAGTTGTTATGAAATAAAGGGAGGAACTGAATATGGAAAGTGCTTATTATCCTGTCATCACGGTCGAGAATGAAGAAGAGCTTGAGTTTCTAACCGCATACTGCGATGAACGGAAGATTGAGTTTGATTTTCTGGATTGCAACCAGGATCACTTTCCTGCCCGTGTGCTTTTGTATATCTCAGAAGAAGACTTCAAGCTATTTCTCGATTTCATTCATTAATTTTACCTTCAATGAGCGCTCGCGCGAATTGTGCGCTAGGGCGTGGGCGCCGAAAGCGCCTTTTTTTATGTGGTGGGCCGAATGGTGCGAGCATTTTATCAAATGCTATTTCGGTAACGGGTCAAGGCTTGTGGTGCGTCCCAGTTGGTACGCACCGCTAGTGGGGGAGTGAAACCTGCCACTGAAGAATCGGTTTATCCCCTGCATGTTCGTGTATTTTTAGTCCTCGCGGCTAAGAATACACTTCCTCTATTCGTGTCCTTTAGGGCACGGAGTCTTAGGATCATTTGATAAAAATAGCCTGGCGAAGATAGCCAGGCTAAAAATCAGAGACAAGTTTGTTATTGTTCATAACAAAACAGTCTATTTGGAGAATAATAATGGTACAGGAGGAATCATGCATTGCCATTAAGCTGCTGCATGCCCGCAGGCAGGTATTCTGCCTTAACCGGGAGTAAAAAGAGATGACAAATCTATTGGAAAACATAATCCAATATCAAAGCACCCACTGTCAGCAACGCCCACATATAAAAACCGTAAGTGAAAAGCGACTGAATCAAAAGGGGCATATTGCTATGCAGTACCGGCGCCAGCATATTGATCACCGCCAGTACGGCAGATGCTGAGGTAAGCGCGATCAGACAAAAGAAACCACTTTTGAGGATGCTTTTCGGTATTTTTTTCAGCTGGCTGAATCTTTTTCGAATCAACTGTATATGCTGTTGCATCGGTATCTCCTTTCATAGCAATCGTTTTCTCATGAATAAGGTTAACATAATGCCTTGGCTTTTTCAACCCGCAATAGTTTCCATGGAAAAAAGTTATAGACAATAAAAAGGTTTTGTGTTAATATATCAAAGATACAGAAACGGAGTGAG
>JAAYKJ010000263.1 GCA_012522505.1 Clostridiaceae bacterium | reverse complement strand
TTGTTCTGCCCGGAATGGATTGGTACAAAGAGACAATACAAAGTAACATATGGACATATGGACTGTTTCTTGGTTTTACCGCCGGGTTGTTTGAAGAGGTGGGAAGATATCTTGCATTCATTCTGATTCTGAAAAAAAATTTGGACTGGAAAAACGCTGTGGCCTTCGGAATTGGGCATGGCGGTATCGAAGCCATTCTGCTTGTCGGGGTAACCTATATCAGTAATCTGATAACTTCGATCATGATAAACAGCGGTCTTTTCGATGCGATGCTGGCAAAATATCCCGATCAGGCCAGAGGAGTGATGTTCCAGGCAAGATATGTTCATGTGCATACACCATCTTACATGTATCTTGTATCTGGTGTGGAAAGACTGCTTACCTTTATTATTCACATTGCACTGTCGGTTTTGATAATGGTGGGAATTCAGAAGAAGAAAGGTTTGCTGTACCTCGGCCTTGCCATTCTTCTTCATATGGTCATAGATGCACCAGTTGTCATTCTTTCAGGATTGGGTGCCAACGTACTGCTAGTTGAAATTCTGATTTTTGTCTTTGCAATTATTGCCTTTGTATATATCCGTTGCCAGGGCAAGAAGGTTTTTATCAATGATGCCTTATATCAGCAGGAACCCGAATAGACCGTTGTTTCAAAAAGCAGCTTACTATACAGGTCAATTATAGTAGCGCGGGCTTATTGATTCAATAAAGGGTTAAAAAATATCATTTTTCATGTCGAAAACAACAGAAAAATAGCTTGGATTCATGTATGCTTAAAAGGGTAGGTTTAATCAGAGAAGGATAAGCTGGAGGAATTGTCATGCATCAGAGAAATAGCGGTTCTTTTACATTACCTGGAGAAGCAGGGTATGAGGATTTAACCCTGGAACTGGCAGAGCGGTGGGGAGTCGATGCTATCCGTGACAGCGACGGAACTCAGCTGTCCGATAAGATCTTATCTTCAGGTTATAACATTTATTCAACGATATGCCTTATTCGTTCTGATAACGCTTGGGCAAAAAAGAATCGTGACAAGCTTCAGCAGAATTATCTGATGTCTAATCCGGTCATTTCCAGTGGAAATACCGCTACAATCGATTTATTGAAGGGGTACTTCAAAGAGCAATTTGAGATAAATGGAAACGATGACCCAAAGGTGTGGTGGCAGGTTTTTGACAGGACTACCGGAACCGAGGTTTCAAAAGACGATTGGGAATATAATTCCGACACGGGTAAAGTTACGATTTACAACGCAAAGCCATGGCACCGTTATACGGTAAACTTTCTGGTTTATCGGATCTGGGAAGCCATCTCAATGTATAACCATATTACAAACGGATGGGGGAGCAGGGAGCATCTGATGCCGCTAGATCCGATCTATCCGGAAACACAGGCGTTTATTCTTCAATATCTGGAGAAATGGTTGAGAGAGCATCCTCATACCGATGTAGTTCGTTTCACATCGCTGTTTTATAATTTCAGTTGGTTCTGGGGAGAAGATCCGAATCTGAAGTTCCGCTATTCCGACTGGGGCTCATATTGCTTTACGGCAGCACCCTATGCAATGAAACAATTCGAGCGTAAAACCGGCATCAGGATGACCTCTGAGGATTTTATTGATCATGGATTGTACAATAATACCCACAACATTCCATCCAAAAAACACAGGGCCTGGATGGACTTTATCAACGATTTTGTAGTATCCTTTGGAAGAAAATGCGTGGATCTGGTCCATAAACATGGGAAAAAAGCATATGTGTTTTATGACGACCACTGGATTGGCATGGAGCCGTATCATAAAAGATTTGCCGATTTCCGGTTTGATGGCATTGTCAAATGTGTCTTCAATGCCTTTGAAGCACGGAAGTGTGCCGGGGTTGAAGGCGTAGAAACCCATGAGCTGAGGTTGCATCCATACCTCTTTCCTACAGGCTTGCAGGGGGAGCCTACCTTCATGGAAGGCGGAAACCCAACCAACGATGCAAAAAGATTCTGGATGAATATCAGAAGAGCTCTTTTACGAGATCCGGTACAGCGGATTGGACTGGGTGGCTATCTGCATATGGTAGAGAAGTTCCCTGATTTTATCGATTATATTGCCTCTGTTGCTCAGGAGTTCCGGCTGATCAAAAGCCTTCATGAGAATGGCAAGCCTTGGACAGCATCCTGCAAAATTGCTGTATTGACCGCATGGGGAAGTCTGCGATCATGGATTTGCAGTGGACACATGCATGAGAATCCGAATTTGGACTTAAATCACGTATACGAATCCCTCGCGGGGCTCCCTGTTGATGTTACCTTCATCAGCTTTGATGATATTCGTAGGGACGGAATTCCGAAGGATGTTAAAGTGATAATCAATTGTGGCAGGCTGGACAGTGCATGGAGCGGAGGGGATCACTGGAAAGATCCGGATGTGGTCACTAAAATTACAGGCTGGGTTGCAGCCGGTGGAGGCTTTATCGGAATTGGGGAACCGTCTGCGTCAAAGTTCTCAAGCCAGTATTTTCAACTGTCCCATATTCTGGGCGTGGAGCGTGAGATTGGCTTGACGGTATCAAAAAATAAATACAGCTATCAAAAAGAGAATATGCATTTTATTTTTGCTGATAACAAAACCACTCTTGATTTGGGAGGAGAAATGGATGGAATTTACGCCATCGATGGAGAAACTGCTGTGCTGGAGGCTAATAATGGACATGTCCAGGCAGCTGTTCGGGCGTTTGGTAAGGGAAGAGGCGTTTACCTTTCCGGTTTCCGATTCAATCCGCAGAATACACGTATGTTGTATCGAGCGATCTTGTGGGCAGCAGCGAATGAAGATGAGATTTCCTGCTGGATAACTGATAACATCAATACCGAATGTACCTGGTTTCCGCATAGCCGCAAACTGGTTATCATGAATAACGGTGAAGAAAATGAAACCGTTCACGTCATAAAGCCTTCGGAGAAAATGGCTCCAATCACACTTAAGGGTTATGAACTGCAAATCATTGAAATTTGAATTGTTGCATCAGATCACGATTAAGCGTATAATGGAATCGTATAAAAATCTGAAAAATACTCTATTAGGTGAGGCTCCTATACGGAGATAAGTTGCTGCCCGGAAACGTCGAGAGACGCCAACTGGGTCAACAGACATTACCGCATTAAGGTCTTGTCTAACGCAGCCGGAATTGAATTCTATGCCGTATAGTGCCAAAGCTCAATGAGGGGAGTGTGATCCATGGAATGTGATGATAGTCCGCTTAAGCGGTCTCTTTCTATTTTAGGCAGGATCTGTGAGAAATGGCGGCTGGATAATGTCCTCATCCCCAGCGCCCTGTGAAGGAACTTGTCAATCTGAGGCGTTTGATACATTTAACCCAACACCCATACTGTATTTAACAAAAACGGATGTGGCAGGAAAGCCATTTTGAAATGCAGGCTTGCGATGCATATTTTTTGTGAGGTGATCATTATAGAAAGAAGGTGATTCTAATGGTTGAAATTTTTCTGACCGTTGAACCCAAAAAAGAGATTATTCAAATCGATCATTTTGAGAAAGGTTGCTGGATCAATATTTCAGCACCAACCGAGGAAGAATTGGCAAGGGTACAAAATGAGCTTATGGTGGATCCGAAGCTCTTAAGAGACTCGCTGGATGATGAAGAGAAACCGAGAATCGATGTCGATGAGGATCAAACCCTTGTTATTGTTGACATTCCTTATGTATATGAGGATGAGCAGAGCATAAAATTTGAAACGATTCCACTAGGGCTTCTGGTTGTACGGGATGAATACTTTATATCGATCTGCAGTAAGGAAGCGCCTGTACTAAAGCCATTTATTCATAAGCAAATACGGAATCTCTATACGTATAAAAAGACCAGGTTCATATTTCAAATATTATTCAGTACTGCAAAAGATTATTTAAAGTACTTAAGGCATATTGATAAAAAAACTGAATATCTGGAAGGAAGCCTTCATAAATCCATGCGTAACCGTGAGTTGTTTAAGCTACTGGAGCTTGAAAAAAGCCTTGTATTTTTCACAACTTCGCTAAAATCCAATGAGATTGTGCTGGAAAAGCTATTTCGGGGAAAATACATCAAGATGTATGAAGAAGATCAGGAGTTGTTGGAGGATGTCATTACCGAAAACAAGCAGGCCATTGAAATGGCCAATATATACAGCTCTATTTTGAAGGGCATGATGGACGCCTTCTCTTCGGTGATATCCAATAACCTGAATATTGTCATGAAATTTCTGACATCCGTAACGATTGTGTTCTCCATTCCCACAATTATTTTCAGCTTTTATGGTATGAATGTAGCACTACCGTTTGATAGCCATCCTTTAAGCTGGTTGTATATCCTTATCGGCTCTGTATTGCTGTCATTGATCGTTGTGGTTATTTTAAACAGAAGGCAACTACTATAATCGAAAGCCGCAGATTTATGCGGCTTTTACATATTCAGCCACTCGCTGATGTAAGGTATTGTAACATCTGTAAACATTAACAACCCCAACACAACGACAAATAAAGCAACCAGAATGATCAGGATGACGAGTAAAAACTTGGGTATCCATTTCTTTTTCCGTTTTACATAGGTTATGCCGGAAATCTGCATTATGAACCTCCACCTGTTTTTGTTGCTATATGCGGAAGCAAAACCGCAAGCAAAGGACAATAACCGATTAAACCAAGACCAGGCCTGTTTGCTACTGAAAGCGGATGCTCGAAAATATTCGGTCATGTTTACCTACATTATATTTTTTCATAGGATAAATGTAAAGCGATAACTGCATTTTTATAGATTTCTTCTTAAAGTTTGTTATTGTTCACACCCCATATACTTGAGATATAGATGTGCATAACGGAAACTACGCTTCATTTGCAAGAGCTGTATAGTTCAGCTCAAGCGTTTTTAACGCAGAGCGTTAAAAGACGCAACATTAATGTAGGCATTTTGCAAAGCAAAAGCACTATCAAGCCGAAACTCACAAAAATGCTTTTGTTGCATTTTTGTTCAAACAGTCGGCTTGCATTTCCTCGCTCAGACTATATCTCTAAGCTACATTACGCTAATGTTTCCTATTATTGCACATCTATCTCTCATCAGAAAGCTCTGAACAGCAACGCTTGCAAAAAACGGCAGAAAATAATTTATCTCATCTGGTTGATTTTTTGCTCCGTTTATATTAAACTATATATTGCACGCGAACGGAGTAATCATGCGCCCATAGCTCAATTGGATAGAGCGTCTGGCTACGGACCAGAAGGTTGTGGATTCGATCTCTGCTGGGCGCACCAATAAAACCCGCTAATCATAATGGTTAGCGGGGCTTTGTTCATTATGGGGAAAAAATAAATCTAAAAAACCGTTACCTTTACTGAGCTATTCAGTATAAGAGGGCATGAAACGGTTTAAGCGGCATCCGTCAGGGTAGTGGGTGGTATGGTACGATGATAGAAGAAAAGGTGCTTGTAGAAAGCACACTGCAAGGCGATATTTCCGCATTTGAGGAAATTGTTGATGCATATAAGAATAGATTGTTCAGCTTTCTTGTGAAGTTAACACTCTCCAGGCAGGATGCGGAAGAGATCATGCAGGAGGTTTTTATTCGCGCCTATACTCATCTTGAAAAGTACGATGAAAGGTGGATGTTCTCAACCTGGATATTCCGTATCGCCCTGAATACCTATAAAACCTGGCAGAGAAACGCAAAAAGGCATCAGACCCTACCGATCAGTGAAGAAATCGTCGGCAGAACAGAAAGCGGCAATCCTGAAAAAGCCTTTGAAATGAATGAGCTGCGCAGGGAGATTATCCTGCTTATTCAGAGTTTAAAGGAGAAACAAAGGATTCCGCTGATTCTGAAATACGTGAAAGGTTTTTCCTATCATGAAATAGGACAGATACTTGGAATATCGGAAGATGCAGCAAAAATGAAAGTATTCCGGGCAAGACAGACAATTTGTAAAAGATATCTGGATAGGCACAGGGGTGATTTATCATGAAAAGTCATATATCCGCCGAAGATTTTGATTTAATCCTCGAGGGCAATATTTCCGAAGAAAAAAGAAATAAGCTTGAAAAACATATGACTGAATGCACAGAATGCCGAAACCGTTTTGAAATTTTGAAAACCACAGTGAATTATCTGGAGACAGATGAAACCGTGGATGCGTTGTTTACAGAAAGGGTGGTGGAATCATTGCGCAAAAAATCAGTAAAAAGGAAGACCAGTTCGGTAAAAAAACATGGGATAAATACATTAAAGCCAATCATGGCATTTGTGTTGGTCCTGGCATTTATCGGCATGTCATTCTATTTTGGAACAAAATTTGGCAACATTCAAAACAAAACAGCCCAGGGACAGGACATCTCATCCGTTCCTGAAGATACACAGGGTAACAGGGAAGCACCCGAAACAACACCGGAGGTAGTGGCAACCAATGCGCCTGAAAAAAATGAAAATGTAACTGCGACATTATATTTCTCAACCGTAGAGGCTGATGGGGTCGTTCCGGAGCAGCGTGAGCTTGAGCTCCAAGATGGAGAAACCCTGGAAGCGGCCATATTCAGGGAATTACAGAAAGGATCCACGTTAAAATACAGAGGATCTGTTATTCCGGTAGGCACGAGGCTTTTGTCAGTTGAAACCAAAGACGGAATCTGTACCTTGAACCTTTCCTCCGAATTTGTTGATAACAATCCAGGTGGTACTGCCTATGAAGCGGTAGTTCTCAACGCCATTGTCAACTCTCTTACCGAATTACCCCAGGTAGAGAAAGTTCAGTTTCTTATTGAGGGGCAAAAGCGAGAGTCGTACACGCATCTAGTCTTTGACGAGCCTTTTGAAAGGAATGAAGACTTTATCAAAGCTTCGTACGAAGTTGAAGCCAAGTTGCGTGAACTTGGGGAAAATACTCTTAAAGCCCTGCGGGACAGAGATATGGTGTTTCTTTCATCGATCATACACCCGGATAAAAAGGTGCGTTTTTCACCGTATACCTATGTTGATGTTGAAAAGGATCTTGTTTTCTCCAGCGAAGAAATCAAGCATATAAACGATAGTGATAAGGTTTATACCTGGGGTGCTTACGACGGATCCGGAGATCCGATAAAGCTTACCTTTGAAGAATATTTGTCGGCTTTCGTATACGATAAGGATTTTTTGAACGCGGAATATGTTGGCTATAACGAATATATTGGACAGGGGAACACGATCAACAATATCTTCGACGTATACCCGGACGGTAAGCTGCTGGAATACTATTTCTCAGGTTTTGAACCCGAATATGAAGGGCTTGATTGGGAGAGCCTGAAACTGATATTTGAAGAGAAAGACGGAAGCTGGTACCTTGTCGGAATCGTTCATGATCAATGGACAATCTAACTATCTGAAAAAGGAAGTTCCTCCACCCCTCGCAACCT